>JAZRJT010000043.1:0-5406 GCA_045645905.1 Clostridia bacterium | reverse complement strand
GATATGCGTTCTTATATGGTGCCCGTTCAGACTTATTATGAAAAACAAATGCTGTACCACCTGCAGAATATTTAATTGGGACCATTTAATGATGTTTTTGCCCATTGTGGCGGTAAACAGCTTTTACTCATGGACGCTGGTAGTTTTTTCGTTTTTAATATGGCTTATCTGGGAAATATGTGTATTTACATATCCGGAGCGGTTTTGGGAAAACAGCAATATGGCACTTAAATGTTGTGAATGTACTGACAAGCTGTGTACACAATATTGCAGAAAATTAAGGAAATAAACAGCGGAGCCGAGATTTCTTTCGATTTATCGGCTCCGTTTATATTTATACTCTTTTCCAAGTTCGTGGGCTGAATAAGATTAATACCGGGAGAATTTCAAGTCTTCCAATCATCATTGTGAGTGTCAGCACAATTTTTGAAAATCCACTGTATTCTGCAAAGCTTGCATATGGGCCTACTGCCTCAAATGCAGGACCTACATTGGATATACAAGTAAGTACCGCCGAGAAGTTACTGAAAAATCCGTGATTTACAGTATATTCTCCTGCATCCGATACTATCTTCATAGTCTGACCATTTACAGGATCGAATGATAACAGGAACAATGCTGAAAGGAAGATAAAGAAAAATAGCGTTATAAATGCAAACACATCGTTGATAGTGCGTTCTTCCAATGTTTTTCCCTCGAACTTTGTTTTAGGGATATAGTGCGGATTGATAAGCTTTCTCACATTGATATGTGCACCTTTAAGTGCAATAACAATTCTTGACACCTTTATACCGCCTGCGGTTGAGCCTGCCATAGCACCAATGAACATAACTACAACAATAGTGGTTGTTGCAAGCATAGGCCATACATGATAATCTGTTGTTGTATAGCCTGCGGTAGTCATCAAAGATGCTACCTGAAACAGCGAATGACGGAAGGCTTCTTCGTTTGTATATACTTGCGGAAAGGCTTCAAATCTTCCCACAAGGCTTATAAACACAAAAGTAACTGCCGCACCTATAATCAGGAAGTAACTTCTGAATTCCTCACTTTTGAGAACCTGTTTGAGCTTACCTATAAGCAGCAGATAATAAAGACTGAAATTGCATCCGAACAGTATAAGGAAAATTGACATTACATACTGCGAGAACGGATGAAACAGTTCTATACTGCCGGGAATAAATCCAAAGCCTCCCGTGCCTGCACATCCGAAGGTGGCGAGTAAGCTGAAAAAGAATTTTTCGTTTTCATATCCTGGTATTGGTTTATCAAACATCATTATAACGACTTGCAAAACTGTCATTCCAAGATAGATAAGGTACAGTATTCTTGTTGTAACCTTCATTTTTGAAACAATCTTTCCAACCTGCGGACCGGGACTTTCTGCACGAAGAAGGTGCATAGATGAACCTTCGTTGCTTTCAGGAATGAATATCAGCACGAATACAAGAATACCCATCCCGCCTATCCAGTGCGAAAAGCTTCTCCAAAAGAGTGTGGAATGAGATACTGAGGTGATGTCGGGAATGATGCTTGAGCCTGTTGTAGTAAAGCCGGACATTATCTCGAAGCAAGCATCTATGTAATTGGGAATATCACCGTTAATAACAAACGGTATAGCTCCGAACAGAGTCATTACAATCCAAACGAGAGCCGTCAGAGCAAAACCTTCTTTTTGATAAAGAGTATTTTTATCAGGCTTTGGAATTTGCAACAAAAATCCGATGACAGCAAGAACTACGATTGGTATAGCAAATGCAAGTATATTTCTGAGTCCTTCCTTGTATATAAAAGCAACGAGGAGAGGAGCAAGCAGAAGTATGCTCTCTAAAATCATAATCTTGCCGAGTATTTTACCAAGCTTTCTATAATTCATCTTATATCGCCGCCTTATTCAAAAATATCTGTCAGGTCATCAAAATTTTTGTGTGTCGTTACAACGATGACGTTATCTCCAAATTTGATGCAATCATTACCGCCGGGAATAATGACCTCGCTGTGCCTGATAATACAAGCAATCAGACAGTTTTCCTTAATGTTTAAATCTTTAAGCGGCTTGTCATAGATATTCTCATGAGTCTTTGCGTAAAATTCCAAAGCCTCAACCTTACCGTTTGCCACACGATAAAGCGACGACACATTACTGCCCATTGTATTTGCAATAGCACGGATATAGCTGATTATTCTGTTTGCAACGATATCCTTTGGCGAAACAGTGTTATTAATACCAAGCTCATCAAGCATACCATAAAGCTCTTCACTCTTAATCTTAGTGATAGTCTTTCTGACCTTCATTTTGTTGGCAAACATAGACACAACCATATTTTCTTCATCTATGTCAGTAAGTGCAACAAAAGCATCCATTGCTTCAATACCTTCCTCTATGAGCAGGTCGTGTTGCGTTCCGTTTCCGTGAATGATGGTTACGCGAGTCAACTCCTCGGCAAGCTCTTCGGCTTTTGCTTTATTGCTTTCTATCAGTTTGATATTATATTTCTTTTTAGATAGTTCATTTGCGAGATAATATCCTATCTTATTGCCGCCGACAATCATAATGTTTTTAAGCGGTGTTGTGTAAAGATTGATTTCAGCCAAAAAGTCACGCAAGGATTTTGCATCCGAAGTAAGATAAATTTTATCGCCTTCCTCAATAACAAAGTTACCGGTAGGAATTGTCACACTCTGACCTCTCTGAACTGCACAGATAAGCACTTTGGTGTTCAGCTTTTTACCAAGTGAAATAAGGCTTTTACCTATCATAGTGCATCCGGCATCTGCAATAATCTCTACAAGTAAAACTCTGCCTTTAGCAAATCGTTCAAACTGTGCGATTGCCGGAAGGTTGATGAGATTAAATATTTCTGTTGCTGTGTCCTGCTCAGGATTTACAATCATAGAAATACCAAGCTTATCCCTCATATCCATAATTTGTTTTCTGTAATCAGGGTTTCTTACACGGGCAATAGTGTTCTCCACCCCTAATTGCTTTGCAACAAGGCACGCAAACACATTTAATTCATCGCTTTTTGTAAGGACGATAGCTAAATCTGCACCGCCGACATTTGCTTCTTTTTGTACATCAAGGCACGCGCCGTTTCCTGCAACACCAGACACATCATATTTTTCGATAAGACTTTCAATTTTTTCTTTATTTTCATCAATAATTGTAATGTTATGTCCTTCACCGGACAAACTGCCAAGTATGGTCCTGCCAATTGTGCCGAGACCGATAATTACTATTTTCATATGTTGCACTTTTCCTCCAAATATGTGTATTTTAATAAATCTATTTTTTCAATCTTGCACAGATACGAGTAAAGGCAAACGATACCAATGCACCGTATACAATGCAGATAATATGACCGAAACCAACGGTACTCCAATCGGGTAAAATCATCATGGTTGTTGCCACAACAACACCGATTATTACGTGTGAGCTTAATCCGTAATACTTTTTTGTGTGCCGCATTAACTACCTTGGATGCATCACATATGCGACAATACCAACTACAAGCGGTATAATAACCTCTATATCAAACCCGGATATTCCATCAAGCATCGGCTGATACTGTCCGAAGAACAGCAGAAGAGTTGACGGGCTTAAGCCCAGTACAAAGAAACTTAAACCCCATAATATCCCGCAAAGCAAGAATCCGAAAACATCTGCCTTAACCTGTACTTGAGCATGGCTTTCAAAGAGGAACAGAAGTGTAAGCATTAAGGCAAAGCCGACTGCTATACTGATATACGATTTTGTGCTTCTGCCTTTTATGCCTGCATCTTCCCATAGTTCGGGGAATGTTCCTATAATAAAGCCTATAAACGCACAGATAACAAGCTCGCTGCTAAGTTTCATAAGCCACGATGCAAAGTGGGATAGCCCTATAAACAGCACAAAGCCGTGCGAGCCTTAGCGCATCGGCTTTGTGTCTTAAAGAATTAAGTATTTTTCATAATAACTGAACCGACGTTTTCGCTCACATTTTCGCATACATCGGCACAAGATTCAAAGCAATCGAATATTTCACGCCACGAAATTGTAACAAGGACATCCTGCGGATTTTTCATAAGCTCACGCATTGAAGAAAGGTAGATTTTATCACATTCATCCTCAATATCGTTTAGCTTAATAATGAGAGATTGCATTTTTTTGGATTTCTTGAAATTTTCAAATTCATCCATAATTTCGCAGAGATGTTCACAAGCTCTCACTATTTGTTTTGCAAATACAATTGCAGAAGAATTAATTTCCTTTATGTTGTTAATATAAAGTTTCTGTATAATATCTTCAATCTTGTCAGTTACATTGTCAAGATTGTGGCTTAACATATCCAAGTCCTCACGGTCAACAGGTGTTACAAATGCTTTTGCAAGTTTATCGCTCATTTCGTGTCTCTTTGAATCTGCATTATGTTCAATTTCATGCATTTCTTCAAGCATCTTTTCAATTCTGTTTGGATCATAGTTTTCCAGACAGCTTACCAGATAGTCTGCCGCTTTTTTTGAAAGTGCAGCACACTGACAAAAGTTTTCAAAATAAAATTTATCGCCTTTAGCCATGTTTCGTTCATCCTTTCAATTAATTAAAAATAAATAAGAACAGCTTTGTTACCAAGAATGCGAGGAGTCCGCATCCAGGGAATGTAAGTATCCATGTAAGTACCATTTCTTTCACGACACCGAAGTTTATCGCCGATACTCTTTTAACCGCACCAACACCCATAATTGATGTTGTTTTTACATGAGTTGTAGATACGGGAAGACCGAATAATGAGCAGAATACAAGCGCAATTGATGATGCAATATCTGCAGCGAAGCCCTGATATTTTTCGAGCTTTACCATATCCATACCAACCGACTTAATGATTTTTTTACCGCCCATTGATGTTCCAAGTCCCATAACAATAGAACAAAGAATCATAAGCCATGTCGGGATTGAAAAAGTAGTTCCTGCTGCTCCTGTGCCTTCGAGTGTAAATACGCACAGCAGGATAATACCCATAAACTTCTGACCGTCCTGCGCTCCATGCATAAATGCCATCGCAGCCGAGCCAACAATCTGAGCACCTTTGAAAAACGGCTCCGTTTTAGGTCTATTCGCTTTGAAGCATATCTTCGTTACAAGTTTACATATCAACCATGCAAGACCAAAGCCTAAGGTTACGGAAATTGCAATACCGTAAAGTGCCTTGCTCCACTGACTCCATACAATAGCGTCCATACCGCAAAGAGCCATAGCACCGCCGGTAAGCCCTGCGATAAGTGCGTGGCTTTCGCTTGTAGGGATACCGAACACCCATGCAAGCGTTGCCCAGATAACAATCGCAAGCATTGCAGCACACAGAACAATAATAATCGTGCGACCGTCATTTGCACCGAAGTTTACCATACTTGTAATGGTTACGG
>JAZRJT010000042.1:0-8642 GCA_045645905.1 Clostridia bacterium | reverse complement strand
TGTCAAGATTTGCTTTGGATGCCGCCTCGTCAATTACGTCAATTGCCTTGTCGGGAAGAAATCTGTCGGTAATATATCTTTTTGAAAGTACTGCCGCTGTGCGTATAATATCATCGGTGATTTTTACCTTGTGATAATCCTCATAATAACCCTTTATACCCTTCAGCATTTCGATTGTTTCTTCAACCGAGGGTTCTTCAACAATAACAGATTGAAAACGGCGTTCAAGAGCGCTGTCCTTTTCGATGTGCTTGCGGTATTCCTCCAATGTGGTTGCACCAATAATCTGAATTTCACCGCGTGAAAGAGCAGGCTTTAAAATGTTTCCAGCATTCATTGCCCCCTCGGCATCACCTGCTTTGGTAAGAACGTGCACCTCGTCAATAACAAGAATGATGTTGCCAAGAGCCTTAACTTCTGTAATAAGGGTTTTAAGACGTGATTCAAACTGACCGCGGAATTGTGTTCCTGCAACCATTGCCGCCATATCAAGCAGATAGATTTCGTAGCCCAAGAGCTTTGCAGGCACGTTGCCTTCTGCAATTCTGAGAGCAAGGCCCTCGGCAATGGCGGTTTTGCCAACGCCCGGCTCGCCGATGAGCACAGGATTGTTTTTTGTGCGGCGGTTAAGAATTTGTGCAACGCGGTTCATTTCGGCTTCTCTGCCAACCACACGGTCAATCTCGCCGCACTTTGCCTTTGCAGTCAGGTTTGTGCCGTACATATCAAGAAATTTACGCTTGTTTTTGGGTTTGTCCTTTTTATCGCTTTTGGCTGACTTTTCCTTTTGTGGAGCACCTTCTGCGCCTGCAGCATTATTGCCGCCAAACATATTTGAAAGGAAGGAAAGGGGTGATTTTTTCATAGCACCGCCATCCTCGCTGTCGTCAAAATCGCCGGCATCCATAAAACCCTCGCCAATTATTGCTGACGGGTCAAAATCTTCGCCTTCGCCCATCATACCACGCATCATTTCTAAAGTTTCACTATTCATATTGTCAAATTCTTCGGGAGAAATTCCCAAACCCTTAATCATATTGTTAAGAGCATCAATATTCAGTTCTTTTGCACAGGAAAGGCAGTAGCCCTCATTTACCTGTTTGCCGTCGGGTTCCATTCTGGTAACAAAAACCACGGCCATATTTTTTTTGCATCTTGTACAGAGCATTGTTATACCTCCAAGGCACAAACGTACCCATTATTCAATAGTCGATGAATAGTATACCACATAAAACTTTTGATTTCAATGTCTTTTTTGTTAATAAATTAAAAAAAGTTACCATTTTTTGAAGGAATTTTAGCAAATCTCTTTACAAAATGGGAATTTTACTGTAAAATATATTAGTTAAAATATGTAATCAATTGTTTATACACAGGAGGTATTACAATGTACGATAAAGTGTCAACGGATTTATCCTTTGTTGAAAGAGAAAAAGAGATTGTCTCTTTTTGGAAGGATAATGACATATTCAAAAAGAGTATTGCCAACCGTGAAGGCGGAGAGGTTTATACATTCTTTGACGGCCCGCCTACTGCAAACGGCAAGCCACACATAGGTCACGTTTTGACCCGTGTTATTAAGGACTTGATTCCCCGTTACCGCACAATGAAGGGCTACAGGGTTCTCAGAAAAGCAGGTTGGGATACCCACGGTCTGCCTGTTGAGCTTGAGGTTGAAAAACAGCTCGGTATCAGCGGTAAACCTCAGATTGAACACTACGGTATTGAGGATTTCGTTAAAAAGTGTAAGGACAGCGTTTTCACCTACCAGAGCGAGTGGGAGGAAATGAGTGACCGTGTCGGCTTCTGGGCTGATATGGATAATCCTTATGTTACTTATCATAATGATTATATCGAGTCTGTATGGTGGGCACTTAAAACCATCTGGGACAAGGGCCTTCTTTACAAAGGTCACAAGATTATGCCTTACTGCCCTCGTTGCGGAACCTCGCTGTCAAGCCACGAGGTTGCTCAGGGATATAAGGATGTTAAGGAAGCATCTCTTATTGCAAAGTTTATTGTAAAGGGAAAAACAAACGAATATATCCTGGCGTGGACAACAACACCGTGGACACTTCCTTCAAACGTAGCACTGTGCGTTAACCCCCACGAAACTTATGTTAAGGTTAAGGTTTCCGACGAAACATTTATCCTTGCAGAAGCACTTCTTGACAGTGTTATCAAGGATGAATATGAAGTTCTTGAAAAATACGTGGGTACAGACCTTTGCGGTTTAGAGTACGAGCCTCTTTATAATTTTGCAACACTTGATAAGACGGGTCACTTTATTGTTGCTGACAACTATGTTACAATGAGCGACGGTACAGGTATCGTACACATTGCTCCTGCCTTTGGTGAGGACGACTCGCGTGTGGGCAAGGAAAATGACCTTCCCTTTGTTAACCTTGTAAATCCTCAGGGTAAATTTGTGGATGCGGTTGAACCCTGGAAGGGTATGTTTGTTAAAGACGTTGACAAGCTTGTTATCCGTGACCTTAAAGACAGAAATCAGCTCTTTGAGGTTATCAATTTTGAACACAGCTATCCATTCTGTTGGAGATGTGATACACCGCTCCTTTACTATGCTTGTGACACATGGTTCATCAAGATGTCTGCTGTTCGTGACAAGCTCCTTGCAAACAACGAAACAGTTAACTGGATGCCCGATAACATCAAGCACGGCAGATTTGGTAACTTCCTTGAAAATGTAATCGACTGGGGTCTCTCACGTTCAAGATACTGGGGTACACCCCTTCCTATCTGGACTTGTGAATGTGGTCATCACGAATGTATCGGCTCTATTGAAGAACTGAAGGCAAAAGGTATAAATGTTCCTGACGATATCGAACTTCACAAGCCTTATGTTGACAATGTTCACTTAAAGTGCGAAAAGTGCGGCGGCGAAATGAAGAGAGTTCTTGATGTTATTGACTGCTGGTTTGACTCAGGCTCAATGCCATTTGCACAGTGGCACTATCCTTTTGAAAACAAGGAGCTCTTTGAGCAGAACTTCCCTGCTGACTTCATCAGCGAGGCTATTGACCAGACAAGAGGTTGGTTCTATACACTTATTGCGATTTCAACACTTCTTTTTGACAAGGCACCATATAAGAATGTCGTTGTTCTTGGTCACGTTCAGGATAAGGACGGACGCAAGATGTCAAAGCATATAGGCAACGTTGTTAACCCATGGGATGTCCTCAATAAGCAGGGCTCAGATGCGGTAAGATGGTACTTCTATTCAAACAGTGCACCATGGCTTCCCAACCGCTTCCATGACGAAGCAGTTTCCGAGTCACAGAGAAAGTTTATGGGTACACTCTGGAACACTTATGCATTCTATGTACTCTATGCAGATATAGATAACTTTGACCCCACAAAGTATACTCTTGATAAATCAAAGCTTACACTTCTTGACAAGTGGATTTTATCAAAGCTCAACACAGTAATCAGCACGGTTGATGAATACCTTGAAAACTACAAAATTACCGAGGCAACAAGATTAATTCAGGAATTCACCGACGAGCTTTCAAACTGGTATGTACGCAGAAGCCGTGAACGTTTCTGGGCAAGCGAGCTTACCGATGACAAGATTTGTGCATATATGACACTCTATACTGTTCTTGTTGAGTTCTCAAAGGTTTGTGCACCTTTCATTCCGTTTATGACAGAAATGATTTATCGCAACCTTGTTCTCAATGTTGATAAGTCTGCTCACGAAAGCATTCATATGTGCGACTTCCCGAAGGCAAATGCTGAATTTGACTTTAAGGATATCGAAGAAGAAATGGATGCTGCAAGAAAGATTGTTATCCTTGGCCGTGCTTGCCGTAATGCGGCAAACACCAAGAACCGTCAGCCTATTGCTAAAATTTATGTTCAGACAAAGGGCGACATTGCTGATGTATACAAAAACATCATTCTTGACGAACTTAACGTTAAAGAAATCGAAATCACCGACAATGCAAGCTCATTTATCAGCTACAATTTCAAGCCCCAGCTCAAGACAATGGGTCCCAAGTATGGCAAGATTGTAAAGGCTATATTTGAACAGGTTAACGAGATGGACGGAGCGGCTGTTATGGCAACACTCAACGCGGGCGAAAATATCAAGCTCACAGTTGAAGGTACAGATGTTGAATTCGGCATTGATGATGTTTTGGTAGAAACTCTCCAGAAGGATGGTTTTGTATCAGACAGCGACAGCACATATACAGTAGTTCTTGACACAAATCTTACCCCCGAACTTATCGAAGAAGGTTTTGTCCGTGAAATTATCAGCAAAATCCAGACAATGCGTAAGGATGGCGGCTTTGAAGTTCAGGACAATATCAAGGTATCCTGCTGTGGCAGTGCAAAGATTGATGAAATCATTGCAAAGAACCTTGATGAAATCTCGGCACAGACCCTTGCTGTTTCAATTGACAACGCAGAAAATGACGGAAAAGAATGGAACATCAATGGCGAAAAGGTTAAGATTGCAATAGTTAAAGCATAAAAAAGCGCCTTTGGCGCTCCGCTGTATGCGGCGGGGCAGAAAAGGATACAGCTTGTTTCGACCAAGTGCGTTTCCGCCATCGGCGGAAAATTTCGCACGGACAATTTAATTTGTATTTTTACATAATAGGAAATTGCGCAATTTCCTATTATATAAAAAGCAAAGACGTGCTCGCAGAGCACGTCTTTACTTTTAAGAATCCAAAATTTGTAGTTGAAAAAATAATTAATATATGTTAAAATACAGAGGTATTATATTTAAGGAAAAGAGGCAGAATGACAATGTATATTACAGATGACGTAAAATATATAGGTGTCAACGACCATAAGATTGACTTATTCGAGGGTCAATATGTTGTTCCAAACGGTATGGCGTATAATTCCTATGCGATTATTGACCAAAAGATTGCAATTATGGATACTGTGGATGCAAATTTCACAGATGACTGGCTTCGCAACTTAAAGCTGGTTCTTGACGGCAGAACACCCGATTATCTGATTGTACAGCATATGGAGCCCGACCATTCGGCAAACATAGTGAACTTTGTAAACGCATATCCTGATGCAAAGATAGTCGCATCTGCAAAGGCTTTTGTAATGATGAAACAGTTCTTCGGTACTGATTTTGCTGCAAAACAGATTGTAGTGGGCGAGGGTGATACACTTAGCCTTGGCAAGCATAATCTTACATTTGTTACCGCACCTATGGTGCATTGGCCCGAGGTAATTGTGACTTATGACAGCTATGACAAGGTTTTGTTTTCTGCAGACGGCTTTGGTAAGTTTGGCGCATTAGATGTAGAAGAAGACTGGGCTTGCGAGGCAAGAAGATATTATATCGGCATTGTGGGTAAATACGGTGCACAGGTGCAGGCTCTTCTTAAAAAGGCTGCAGGGCTTGATATCAAAACAATCTGCCCCCTTCACGGCCCTGTGCTTAGCGAAAACTTAGGTTATTATCTTGACCTTTACAACACCTGGTCAAGCTATGGTACAGAAAGCGAGGGCATTGTGATTGCATATACCTCGGTTTACGGAAACACAAAGAAGGCGGTTGAGTATCTTGCTGAAAGCCTTAAAGCAAAGGGTTGTCCCAAGGTAGTGGTAAATGACCTTGCAAGATGCGATATGGCTGAGGCTGTGGAGGATGCATTCCGTTATGGTAAAATAGTTCTTGCAACAACGACATATAATAATGATGTATTTCCCTTTATGCGTGAATTTATCAACCACCTGACCGAACGGAATTTCCAGAATAAAACAGTTGGAATTATCGAAAACGGCACTTGGGCACCTGCGGCGGCAAAGGTGATGACTACAATGCTTGAAAAGAGTAAAAATCTTACTTACTGTGAAAACAGTGTAAAGATTATATCTGCAATGAATGAAGAAAATAAAACTCGGCTTGACGCACTTGCGGCAGAGCTGGTTAAATAAATATTAAGGAGGAATAAAAAATGAAATATGTATGTGATGTATGTGGATGGGAATATGACGAGAAACTTGGTGCTCCTGATGCAGGAATTGTGCCGCGAACAAAGTTTGAGGACCTTCCCCAAGATTTTGAATGTCCACTTTGCGGAGTAGGTAAGGACGAATTTTCAGAAGCATAATAATTAGTATTTATTAATCCACAAAAGCACCTCAACGGTTTAACCGTTGAGGTGCTTTTAAGTTTAATATATCAATCGCAGTTACAACCGCATCCGCAGTCACAGTCTTCCAAAGCCTTTTTGGGCGGGAAAAATTCGTCAAAGGGGAAACGAATTGTATTAAACAGCTCGCAGGGATTGTTTTCGGTAGCAGTAGGACACTCCTTGCAAGGTATACAAAAATCAATTGCATCAACGTGGAGCTGTGTTGCGCGTTCAAGGCGGACAATGCTGAACAGTCCAAGAGATACCAATACCATCTTGCCGTCATCACCAGTGTAAAGCTCGTCATCAAAGCATTTACAGATGTTTTCGGGGATAGCAAGATAATGGTCCGTACATTCGCATTCGCAACAGTCGTTACGTGTTATCAATTTTGCAGAAAGTGCAATTGGGTCAACTACCTCAACAACCGCCTTGGGAAGATTGTTTCGTTGCCATATTTTTGATACATCATTACAATCCTGAGAAAGGGCAGATTCAAATATCTTTACATTGCCTTCCGAACCATAAAGTATAACCTTTTTGTCATAAGTGACAAGACCTTCAACCTCGGTAGGACAGGAAACACCATGGAAAGCCTCGATTGTAACGCGGATAAAGAATTTCATATCCACAGCAAAATATCCGCGGTTAAAAGGAACCGGCTCGACTGTTGTATAAACCCAGATAACTTCAGCACTCTTGAGCTTTGCATTGATTGCGCGCTCGATTATTTCCTGACCTGAATTGGTGAAATAAACTCGCTGGTCACGAATGCAATCTCTGTCCTTGCAAGAGTCATATATCTGATTTGTGTTTATGCAAACTCCGTTGCCAAAGTCCTCGCATCTGCGTTCGGTACGATTTTCCTGTTCAAGACAGCAATCAGCCTGAACGGCTGCATTTTCGTTGTATACTTCAAAATTATCGCTCATAAAAATTTCCATAGCCTTTCTGCCCACAAATAATGATTTAAAATACACACGCATCTTATTGTGGGCAGATAAGGCGTGTAGTGGAAATTACGCACATTGCCATTTCGTGCCGTATGGGCACGAAAGCTTGGCGGTGCGATAAATTCTGCAGGAGGCGTAGCCTACTGATTTGTAAAAAGAATTTTGTGACCTGATTTATTTTATGCTACAACTGAAAATGTGTTCATATACTGATGGAGGAGGTATAAAATAATGGAAAAAATCTGTAAAAATATTATCTGTGGTGAAAAATATTTTTTTATAACCGAACAAAATGAATTGATATGTCGCTTTGAAAATCTGTCAGAGCAGCTGATGCCCTGGTGCTGTGATTTTGATGCAACCTTGATTGATGGATGTATACATATTGCGGCAAGTGATAAAGAGGGAAATTTACTGTATATGATAAACCACAAAGGACATTGGGGCAGGGGAATTGTGGCAAAGGGGGTAAACCTTGAAAACATCTTTATACATTGTGAGAAGGACAAAACTTTAATTTATTATGTAAATAGCTTAGGATTATACAAAATATGTATCTCAGATGGTATATCGGAGCCAACCTTAATAGATGAAATTTCCTGCGTTGCAATGCCCTTTGTATGCGAGAATAAGGTGTATTACATAAATAAAAAAGAAACTTTATGCACAAATGATGGGGAGGAAATATGTAGCGGCGGAAATATCAGCCATATATTTGCAACAAATGAGTATTTGTGCGTCAAAGACGGCGACAGACTGGATTTGATAAGTACATCGGATTTTCTGGATAAAAAGAGTCTTACACGTCGCCACAGCAGGAGTGCCAAATGTCCTCTTTATGTGAAAGGCGGGGATATGGAAACTCTGTGCTGGCATGATGAAAATGAGGTGTTTTTCTCACGAAAAGAGAATGAAAAATGGTGTGGTCTTGAAACATTTACTGTGGATAGTGCAGAAAGACTAGGTATATATAAATTCGACGGAATATATGATTTGGGATGTTTAAAAGGTGGGAAGATATGCTCATTTAGTGCAAAGGTTTAAATAATTGTGCAAACTGCACAATTTGTAAATGAAATATTGTTTGGTTTTTGGTTGAAAAGTTGAGAGATTTAAAGTATAATATTAAATATCGGTTGTTTTGTAATACAGTGCGATATGACCGATACGGCAAATAAGGAGAGCGGAAAATATGCTTTCGACATAAACATATTCACATTGGAGGGTTGAAACTTGAAACTGTATGAAACATCAAAAATCAAAAACTTTTGTCTTTTAGGACACGGTAACTCAGGAAAGACATCGCTGGCAGAAGCAATTCTGAATACAGCGGGTTCAATTGAGAGAATGGGAAAGACACAGGACGGAAATACCGTAATGGACTTTGACCCTGAGGAAATCAGACGTAAATTCTCGATTAGTGCAGCGGTAGCTACATGTGACTGGAATGGTACAAAGTTTAACATTATAGATACCCCTGGATATTTTGACTTTGTTGGCGAAGTACAGCAAAGTATTAAGGTTGCAGACGCAGCTATAATTGTTTTAAGTGGTA
>JAZRJT010000041.1:0-4502 GCA_045645905.1 Clostridia bacterium | reverse complement strand
ATTCAGTCCATCAAGAGCGCACACAATCGCGTCAACCGTACCAAAAAGCTCCATCTCGCACATATCCTGACAGAGAAACAATATCTCGCGGTTTGCCTCATATGCTTTATCTCTTGCAATATTGAGCATTTCAACAGACATATCAAGCCCAATCATATCATAGCCACGTTCTGCCATAGGCAAGGTAATGTTTCCCGTTCCGCAGGCAAGGTCAAGGACGAGTTCAGGTTTCTTTCCCAACCGCTTAAAAATCTCTTCATAAAAGTTTACAAATTTGTTGTAATCCGCATCCTGCAGCTTGTCATAAACCTGTGCAAAATCGTTATACATAAGGTATCACCCCCTAAATCTTTTCAAGCTGAACATATGCCGCCATCAGATTTTTCTCACCAACACTGTCAAATTTAACACGCAAAAACATATCCGCACCGATAGCTTTCGCCTCCAGAACTGTGCCCTCGCCGAACTTGCGGTGTAAAACTTTGTCACCCGACGAAAAATCAAGCACCGTCTTTCCGTTCGTTGCTGCAGAAGGTGTTTTAGCCTTCGCTGCAGAATTTGAAAACATTGAAGTATCCATTGTCGGCTGCTTTGTGTAGGTAAATCCAAAGTCTGCAATTGTCGATTTCTTTGCGCTTTCTTCGCTAACCAATTCCTTGGGTATTTCCTTTAAAAACCGTGACATCATATTATACTTTGTTGTGCCGAATAACGTTCTTGTGTCGGTGTGGGTCAGGTAAAGGCGCACCTTTGCACGGGTAATACCCACATAACAAAGCCTGCGTTCCTCCTCCATTTCGTCATCCATTCCAAGCGAACGGACACCTGGGAAGATACCCTCCTCCATACCAATAAGGAAAACATTCTTAAATTCAAGTCCCTTTGCACTATGAAGAGTCATAAGAGTCACAGTCTCCTGTGCCTCATCAAAGCTGTCGATATCCGCTACAAGAGAGATGTTTTCAAGCAAGTCCTCCAAGGTAGTTTCAGGATTTTCCTTAACGGTTTCCTGAACCATTGATAAAAATTCCTTTAAGTTTTCAATTCTTGTACGACTTTCAACCGTATCATCCTTTTCAAGGGCAGAAATCATTCCTGACTGCTCAAGAACGCATTTTACAAAGCCCTCTAATGTTTCCTCGGTTTCTCTTGCCTTTGAGAGAGTGTCCATAATACCAACAAATACTCCCACCTTTGCACTGCTTCGTGAAAGCTCGGGGTATTGCGGTGCACGTCGGCAGATTTCAAGAGCACCAACGCCCTCGCCTTCTGCTATATCAATAATTTTGTCAACTGTTGTATCGCCTATGCCTCGTTTTGGCTCGTTGACAATTCTGCGGAATGCAACATTGTCTGTTGGGTTTTGTACAAGACG
Organism: Clostridia bacterium; assembly: GCA_045645905.1. Classification (GTDB taxonomy): domain Bacteria; phylum Bacillota; class Clostridia; order Monoglobales; family Monoglobaceae; genus SIG440. The sequence goes on along the minus strand of JAZRJT010000041.1, from coordinate 3,127 downwards.
CAAATATGATGTCAAATCCTTGATTTCCTTGCGGTCATAAAATCGCAGGCCACCCACAACCTTATACGGAATTGCCATTCTAAGCAGTGTGTCTTCCACCACACGGGATTCTGCATTCATACGATAAAGAACAACAAAATCATTGAAGCTTTCTCCATTTGAATGGAATTCTTCAATTTTGTCGCCGATAAAGCGTGCCTCATCGTGCTCGTTGGTGGCATTATAGACGGTTATTTTGTCACCCTCACCGTTTTGTGTCCACAGCTTTTTCTGTTTTCTGCCCATATTGTGCCCAATTACACCATTTGCGGCATTTAAAATATTCTGTGTCGAACGATAATTTTCTTCCAGCTTAATAACTCTGGCATTTTCAAATTCTTCTTCAAATCCAAGAATGTTGGATATATCCGCTCCTCGGAATTTGTAAATACTCTGGTCATCGTCACCCACCACGCACAAGTTGCGGTGCTTTGCAGCAAGAAGGCTGACTAAGCGGTACTGGGCGTGGTTTGTATCCTGATACTCGTCAATAAGTATGTATTTAAACTTGTTTTGATAAAATTCCAACACGTCGGGGTTTTCTTCAAATAACTTTACTGTGCACATAATCAAATCATCAAAGTCAAGAGCATTGTACTTTTTCAGTTTCTTTTGATAAAGGGTATACACCCTTGCCACAACCGACTTAAAAAAGTCTGCTTTGAATCTATGGGTATAATCCTCGGGGGTAACAAGCTCGTTCTTTGCCTGACTTATCGCTCCGCTGATGGCTTTGGGGGCAAATTCCTTTGAATCAAGATTAAGTTCCTTTAAACATTCCTTAATTAAGGTCTGCTGGTCGGCTGTGTCAAAAATAACAAAGCTTTTGTCATAGCCAAGTCTGTCGATGTCACGTCGCAAAAATTTGACGCATGATGAATGGAAGGTCGATGCCCATACATCGTCACCCATACCGCCAAGCTTTGCATTAAGACGTGATTTAAGCTCTGCCGCCGCCTTGTTAGTAAAGGTTATGGCAAGAACATTATATGGTCTGACAGGGTCAACTGTCATATAATCCCACAAATGCGGCGGAATTTCGTCAATCTCGCCGTTTGCAAACCATTCTAGGATTTCAAGCTCCTCGTCGGCCAGTCCTGACGGAACATTTGTATCCTCATATGCTTTGCCAAATGTCAGAAGATGTGCTATTTTGTGTATAATAACCGTAGTCTTGCCCGAGCCTGCCCCTGCAATCACAAGCAAAGGACCTTCGGTATTAACCACCGCCTCAAGCTGCTTGTTGTTAAGGTTTTTATAACCGTTTTCTATAATCTTTTTTCGTATATCTAAAAAATTCATTTTGTTTCTCCTAATTTTCAACGGATGATCCCGCCGCCTATAACACAGTTACCGCCGATTTCATAAAACACAACCGCCTGACCGGGAGTGATTGCTCTTTGAGGCATATCAAATGTCACCTTGACTGAGCCGTCGCACATCGGCTCAACTGTTGCCTCAGCCTCCTTTGCGCTGTAACGAACCTTTGCCGCAACACGAATAGGCTGCATCAGCTTGTCAAAGGGAATAAAATTCACATTATCCGCAATAAGAGTATCCGAAAATTCAGTTCCCTTTTCACCAAGGGTAATTTCGTTCTTTTCTGCATCAATCCTCAGCACAAACATCGGCTTGCCGAAGGTTACACCCAAGCCCTTTCGTTGTCCCACCGTATAGTGAATAATTCCCCGATGCCTTCCCAGAAGATTTCCCTTTTCGTCAACAAAATTGCCTTCAATATCGCCCTCGCCCGTACGGCGATGTATAAATCCTGCATAATCCTTGTCAGGGACAAAGCAAATCTCCATACTGTCGGGCTTTTTTGCGGTAATCAGCCCCAGCTTTTCGGCAATGGCACGGGTTTCGTCCTTGTTTTCAAGTCTGCCAAGAGGCATAAGAGTTTTTGAAAGCTGACTTTGATTTAAAGAATAAAGTGCATAGGTCTGATCCTTTGCACAGGACATCGCCCTTTTTAAGAGATATCTGTCTATCGCTTTATCATACTCAACCGATGCATAATGACCGGTCGCAACATAGTCTGCTCCAAGCAGTTCTGCCTTTTTCAGCATTGCGTCAAATTTGAGATATTTATTGCAGGCAATACACGGGTTTGGTGTTCTGCCGTTTTGGTATTCACCCACAAAATAATCTATAACATTTTCTTCAAACTCACGGCGGAAGTCAAGAACGTGATGCTCAATCCCCAGCTTGTAGCACACATATTTTGCGTCTTCAACTGCCGATGCGCTGCAGCAGGTGCCGTCTATGTGCTGACCACATATTTCCTCGCCGTCCCACAATCGCATTGTCAGCCCCACGACATCATAGCCGTCCTCCAGCAATAATGCCGCCGCAACGCTGGAATCAACACCGCCGGACATCCCGATTACTACTTTTTTCTTGCTCATAATAATAAAAAAAAGAAATTGGCACCGTCCTTTGATAAAACAGCCTTCCCCTCCGAGGGGAAGGTGGCACCGACAGGTGACGGATGAGGTGTTTGTCATTATCCACCTCATCAGCTTCACGGTGTTCAGCAGCTTCTCCTCAAGGAGAAGCCTTGTCCTATCCTGAAACTTTTATGCCAATTCCTCTACCCTTTCAGATTTTATTCTTCCTCTACTGCATGGTCATGTGCGTGACAGCAGGAGCAATCTCCGTTGCAGCCCACTATATGTGTGGGGTCAATGCCCTTGCGGTTGTAATAGTCGGCAATTGCTGAATGAATTGCCTCCTGAGCAAGATTTGAACAATGCATCTTTACAGGGGGAAGTCCGTCAAGAGCCTCGGCAACAGCAACATTGGTAATCTCAAGTGCCTCATCAATAGTCTTGCCCTTTACCATTTCTGTCGCCATACTTGATGTAGCAACAGCAGCACCGCATCCAAAGGTTTTGAACTTAACGTCCTCAATCTGCTTGGTATCGTCATTTATCTTCATATAAATCTTCATAATGTCGCCGCATTTGGGGTTACCAACCTGACCTACGGCATTTGCATCTTCAATTTCACCAACATTTCTCGGGTTTGAGAAATGGTCCATAACTTTTTCGCTGTACATAATATATCCTTCTTTCTGTTTTATCTG
>JAZRJT010000040.1:0-43419 GCA_045645905.1 Clostridia bacterium | reverse complement strand
TAAAATTAGGGGTTAGGGGTTAGGGGATGTGCCCCTAAGAGTATGCGTTCCCCATTGGGGACGGGGAACGCATATATACAGACATAAATAATATATTAGACTATAGAAAAACTGCCCTGCAAAAGCAAGGCAGTTTTGTTCATTAAAACAATCCTAAAAAGCTCAAAGCAAAAATCCACAAGAACAACGTAATTATACACAATGCCGAAGATATAGCTATTACCTGTACCGCAAGAGTTTCGTCACCCTCCATCTGTTGAGCCATAGCAAAGGATGAAACCGCAATCGGGGATGCAAATATAACTAACAGGCACGCAAGTGCCTCACCTGAAAAGCCAAACCATACGGCAACAGGTATTATAATAAGCGGAACAATAATAAGCCTTGTTGCCACAACTATAACATTTTCTCTTAAATTTCCCTTTATATCCGAAAACTCAAACTCAGACCCCAGTACAATTATCGACAAGGGTGTCGCAATCGAAGCAACATCTTTCACCGATTTTTCTATTACATACGGCAGTTTTATCTTCAGTACAAAAAATATTATACCAATAACACAGCCTATAATAAGGGGATTAGTAATCACACCCTTTAAAAGCTTTAAAATATCAAGCTTGTTGTTTCCGCCCCGAAATCTTTCAAGAGCCACTACCGCAAGTATATTAAATACAGGAATTACAACTGCAACCATCAAAGATGCAAGCCCGCTTGCTTTATTACCACAGATATAGCTTACAAGCGGAACACCCAAAATTGCAAAGTTGGCACGAAAAAAGCCTTGCAGCATTACTCCACGCTTTTTATTATCCTTGGTTAAGAGTATAACCGCAAAATAACCTAAAACAAAAACAAACAAAATACCGACTATAGTAAATACAATTAATCTTAAATTAAAAACATCAGCGGTCTTTGTGTTATATATGTTATAAAACAGTAAAACAGGCAGAAAAATTTTAAAAATGACTTTATTCATTACACCAAAACTTTTTTTATCTGCAAGTTTTATTTTCTTAATAGCATACCCCAACACCATAAGAATAAATATAGGCATAATCGCCTCAAAAGATAATTTTATGCTTTCCATTATGTAATCACCTCTGTCAAATCTTATGCTTTTACAAGGTCGGTCATATTATAAAGTCCAGGAGCCTTGTCCTTCATAAAGATTGCGGCACGAACCGCACCAACAGCAAACACTGTTTTAGAGGTTGCCTGATGCTTGATTTCAATTACCTCGTCGGTACCTGCAAAAATAACGGTATGCTCGCCCACAATGTTTCCGCCACGGACCGCATGAATACCGATTTCTGACTTTTCCCTCTTCTTTCTTACAGAATGACGGTCATAGGTATACTTGGGGTCATACGCAACAGTATCTGCAATAGCATCTGCAATGGCAAGTGCTGTCCCGCTGGGAGCATCCAGCTTTTGATTATGATGCTTTTCAACAATTTCAATGTCAAAATTGTCTTCAAGGAGCTTTGAAGCTTTGCAAACAAGGTCAATCAACAAGTTTACACCTATTGACATATTTGCCGAAAAGAAAATCGGCACTTCTTTTGAATAAAATTCAAGCTTTGAAAGCTGCTCTTTCGAAAGACCTGTTGTGCAGATAACCGCCGGAATTTTATTGTTTTTTGCATAGTCAAGAATTTCGTCCGTCATAGAAATATGCGAAAAATCAATTATACAGTCGATTTTTTCTGTCACCTTGCCAAGAGAGTCATAAACAGGAAAATCGGTTGACGTTGTATCTATCACGTCAAAGCCTGCAACAACCTTCACAACATCACTATGCTGCATGACAACAGCCTTTACAGCGTTTCCCATCTTTCCGTTTGCTCCGCATAAAAGTATATTTATCATTTGAATTCACCTCTTGTTAAAAGAGTGCAGATGTTTTAATCTGCACCCTGCATTTGTTTATTTAATTTTTAGACCATAATTAATCATAGCTGTTTTAAGTCTTTCCAGATTTTTCTCTTCCATCTCGCAGAGAGGAAGTCTGAGTATTCCCACATCAAAACCTAAAAGGTTCATCGCAGTCTTTACGGGGATAGGGTTAACCTCGTAAAACATTGCATCCATAATATGAAGCATACCAAGGAATATCTTGTTTGCCTCGTCAAGCTTGCCTGCTTCGGCTAATGCACACATATTATGTGTTTCCTCGGGCAGAATGTTTGCGATTACCGAAATAACGCCCTGACATCCGATTGCAACAAGCGGAACTGTCACATCATCATTCCCCGAATAAATAACCAGATTTGTATGAGCCTTTATTTTAGCAGCAAAAGCAACATCACCGCTGGCTTCCTTTATAGCATTTATGTTTTCATATTTTTCGTCAAGATACTTTAATGTATCTAGTGAAATCGAAACACCTGTTCTTGACGGAACATTATAAAGTATAATAGGTAGTTTTGTGCTTTCTGCAATTTTGCCGTAATGTGCACACAACCCCTTTTGTGTTGCCTTGTTGTAATATGGGGTTACCATAAGCAACCCGTCATAGCCCACCGATTCGGCATATTGGCAAAGGTGAATGGCACTATTGGTATCATTGCTGCCCGTACCTGCAATCATAGGAATTCTGCCCCTTACTTTACCTACGCAGAACTTAAGCACTTCTTCGTGCTCCTCCATCGTCATTGTAGAGCCTTCGCCCGTTGTTCCGCATATAATCAGAGCATCTGTCTTGTGTGTAATGTGAAATTCAATCAATTCTTCAAGCTTGGGATAATTTATCCCGCTTTCTGTAAATGGTGTAACCAAAGCAACACCTGAACCTGTGAATATAGGTTTTTTCATAAAATCACACACCCTTTCTTCCCACGAAAACATCCATTTTTAACAGAGCCGTTGTGGGACACGGCTTTGTTTTATGTTTCGCCTTATAAGGTTTAATTAGTCAAAATAGCCCTTTGCCGCAAGAAGCTCTGCCATCAAAACAGCTCCGCCTGCTGCACCTCTGAGAGTGTTATGTGACAAGCATACAAACTTATAGTCATACTGGCTGTCTTCACGCAGACGACCCATTGAAACTGCCATACCGCCTTCTAAATTACGTTCAAGCTTTGCCTGAGGACGGTTGTCTTCTTCAAAATAGTTAAGGAACTGCTTGGGAGCAGAGGGAAGCTCAAGCTCCTGAGGAACGCCCTTAAAGTTCTTCCAGTCTTCCTTTATCTGTTCGAGGGTGGGCTTGTTTTCAAATCTTACGAATACAGCAGCTGTGTGACCGTCGGATACGGGAACACGAAGACACTGGGTTGTTATGCTAGGTGAGGTTGCGTCAACAATTTCGTCGCCTTCAATCTTACCCCAGATTTTAAGAGGCTCGATTTCACTCTTTTCTTCCTCACCGCCAATAAAGGGGATAAGGTTGTCAACCATTTCGGGCCAGGTTTCAAAGGTTTTACCAGCACCTGAAATTGCCTGATATGTGCAGGCAAGTACGTCCTTGATACCATATTTCATCAAAGGATGAAGAGCAGGAACATAACTCTGGAGCGAGCAGTTTGACTTAACCGCAACAAAGCCGCGCTTTGTACCAAGTCTCTTGCGCTGAGCCTCGATGATTTCTGCGTGCTCGGGGTTGATTTCAGGAACAATCATAGGAACATCCTTTGTGTGTCTGTGTGCTGAGTTGTTTGAAACAACAGGACATTCAGCCTTGGCATATGCTTCCTCTAATGCCTTGATTTCGTCCTTCTTCATATCAACTGCACAGAATACAAAGTCAACCTGTGATGCGATTTTTTCAATATCTGCTGTTGCATCAAGGATAACCATATCCTTTACCTTTTCAGGAATTTCAACTGTCATTGCCCAACGGCTTCCAACAGCTTCGGTATATTTTTTGCCTGCACTTCTTGAAGATGCAGCAAGCACCTTTATATTGAACCACGGATGGTCAGCAAGCAGAGTAATAAATCTCTGACCTACCATACCGGTAGCACCAATAATTCCTACGTTATAATTTTTCATTTAGAAAAATCCTCCTTATGTATTTAATATCTTTAAATATTATATGATAATGTCGCAAGAATGTCAATTATTTTTTGTAACACAATTTTAACATAAAATAGAAGGATTTTCACCGATATTTGTCGAATTTTTATTAACAGAGAAATATTTTTTTCAGTTAGGATTGTTTATTATGCAAAAATTGTTTAAAATTTATATATTCATTTCAGTTTTTCTGCTATGGGTGACCTGTACAATCAACGCTGCAGAATATCACGACACTTTGCGTGTGGGTATATACTACGCCGGCAGTACGCTTCCTAGTCTTGACCTTAAAAGCGACACCGGTTTTTCACTTGGCTACACAACAGGCAGAGATTTTTGTGAATTTGACAAAACCGACCGCACAGAAGTTACTGTTAAACAAAATGCAGAAGGCTCGCATCACATTCTTCTGTATGCTTTTGAAACATCAGAAGAGTTCAGCGAAAAACTGACCGAACTGCGTGAGCAGGAAACAAAGTTCTTTCCTGCATATTACAATTCTCAATATTGTCTCATGTCAGGCACATTTAAGAGTCTTAACGATGCACAATGGGAGGCTGAAAACGGCAGTATCTCAGGCACGCCCGTCAGTCTTTCGACAAATACATTTTATGTAGTCGATAAAAATGATGGCAGTATACTTTTTGTATCCAACCATTCAAAGCACAATCCTGTAATATTCAGCAAAGATATTGAAGATAACGATGCCCTTCTTCAGATATCAGGTTCAGCAAAGGGCACATATCGAGGCGGCTTTGAATTCAGCAATCAGGCGGATAAAGGGATGACTGTTGTAAACATTGTCCCGGTTGAAGACTACCTCTACAGCGTTGTATCACGTGAAATGTCTTCCTCCTGGCCTGTTGAGGCACTGAAGGTTCAGGCAGTCTGTGCACGAAACTTTGCTCTTGGAAGAATTAATTATCACAGGCAATATGGTTTTGACGTATGCCGCACAGTATGCTGTCAGGCATACTCTACCACCGCCGACCAAAGTGAAAGCGTGCATACAGCCGTTGACGAAACACGCGGAGAACTGCTCTTTTATGAGGATGACCTTGTGCAAGCGGTATATTCTTCATCTATGGGCTCTTCCACCGAGAATGTCAGAAATGTATGGGGTAGTTCATTTCCCTATCTTGTAAGCGTAGAAAATCCTTATGAGGATACCGAAAATATTCATAATGGTAAATGGACAAAAACGCTTTCTGCCAAGCGTGCTACAGAAATTATGGCAAGTGCAGGTTATAATATCGGAGATGTCATTTCGATAACAGCACTTGAGTATTCTGATGCTGGACGAGTTCTTAAGCTTAAGGTCCAAGGTACAAACGGCGAGCATATTTTCGAGCGTGAACGTTGCCGCACCATTTTCAGCGAGGCTACATACAGCCAGAAATATACTGTTTCAAAGGGCGGAACAACCAGCTATCCCGTAGTGAAGATTGCAACAAACTCGGGTATTAATAACAAAACATTAACCACCGTTTCGGTGCTTTCGGCAAAAAAGACCACCTCTGCTATCAGCGGAGATTTTGTCACAACCGACGGCAAAGCCAAAAAAATCTACACAACACAAAAAACTGACGCAGACCCCGACACATATGTATTCACCGGCGAAGGCTGGGGGCATGGCGTAGGGATGAGTCAATACGGTGCCAAGGGTATGGCAGAGGCCGGCTTTGATTATGAAGAAATCCTTACCCACTACTATAGTGGCACACACTTAGAACAAGCATACTAAAATCTGAAAGGAATTGTTATTTTGGATATAAAAGATTTTTACTATGACCTGCCTGAAGGGATGATTGCACAGACACCTCTTGAGGACAGAACTGCATCAAATCTAATGGTGCTAAACCGCAAAACTCACGAAATCACACACAAACATTTTTATGATATTGTAGATTTCCTTAACCCCGGCGACTGCCTTGTGATGAACAATACCCGTGTTATCCCTGCCCGTCTTTATGGCGTTAAGATGGGCAGCGGTGGAAAAATTGAGTTTCTTTTACTTAAGCGAATAAATATTGACACCTGGGAGGTTATCTTAAAGCCCGGAAGAAAAGCACGTGTCGGAAGCCGTTTTATCTTTGGTGATGGACTTTTAGTAGCAGAGGTAATCGAAGTTCGTGAAGACGGAAACCGCATTGTCCGCTTTGAATTTGACGGCGTGTGGGAAGAAATTTTAGATACTTTGGGTGAAATGCCCCTTCCCCCCTATATCAAAGAGAAGCTTCAGGATAAAAATCGTTATCAAACAGTTTATTCCAAAATTGAAGGCTCGGCAGCAGCACCAACAGCAGGTCTGCATTTTACAGACAGCCTTCTTGAAAAAATTAAGCAAAAAGGTGTAAAAATTGCATTTGTAACTTTGCACGTTGGTCTTGGAACATTCCGCCCCGTGTCAACTGACAACATTGAAGACCATCATATGCACTCGGAATATTATGAGGTATCGCAGGAAACTGCCGACATAATAAATGAGACCCGCAAATCAGGCGGCAGAGTTATAGCAGTCGGCACTACATCAGTGCGAACACTTGAATCTGTTGCAGATGTTGACGGCAACATTCCAATGCAATCAGGAAACACACAGATATTTATATATCCCGGCTATAAATTCAAGGTGATTGATGCTTTAATCACCAACTTCCACCTTCCTGAATCAACACTTTTAATGCTGATTTCGGCATTATATGACAGGGAACATATTATGGATGCATACAAAGTTGCAATCAGCGAAAATTACAGATTTTTCAGTTTTGGCGATGCAATGTTTATTGAATAAGAAAGGCAATAACGCAAAAGTTCCTTTTACGTTATTACCTCCGGCGGATTTAACCGCCCGTGCGAAATTTTCTTCGCATTCGCTCAGAAACGCACATAAGCGTAAAAATCCCTTATCATTCCTTGCCATACAGATAAGAGGATATCACTATTTGTGCCGATGTATGGCGGCAGAATGGAGATTTTTATATATGTTTAAAGTTTTAAAAAAAGAAGGCAAAGCCCGTCGCGGTGAATTCAAGACGGTCCACGGCACAATACAGACACCTGTGTTTATGAATGTAGGCACAGCCGCCGCCATCAAAGGCGGTCTTGACACCTTTGACCTTAAAGAAATTGGCTGTCAGGTTGAGCTTTCAAACACCTACCACCTTCACCTTCGTCCAGGCGACAAGGTGGTGAAATCACTTGGCGGACTTCACAAGTTTATGAACTGGGACAGACCCATTCTCACAGACAGCGGCGGTTTTCAGGTATTTTCTCTTTCAAAGCTGAGAAAAATCAAAGAAGAAGGCGTTTATTTTCAGTCACACATTGACGGGCATCATATTTTTATGGGTCCCGAGGAAAGTATGCAGATACAGTCAAATCTTGCATCAACAATCGCAATGGCTTTTGACGAGTGTGTTGAAAACCCCTGCGAAAAGGATTACGCAAAAAAATCTTCTGAGATGACCGTTCGTTGGCTTAAGCGATGCAAGGACGAAATGGCACGGCTTAATTCACTTGATGACACTATAAACAAAAATCAGTTACTTTTTGCGATTAATCAGGGCAGTACCTATGCAGATTTACGTATCGAAAACATGAAACAAATTGCAGACCTTAATCTTGACGGTTATGCAATCGGCGGTCTTGCGGTTGGCGAGCCTGCTGAGGTTATGTATGAAATTATCGAGGCGGTTGAACCATTTGCCCCCCAGGATAAGCCAAGATACCTTATGGGTGTAGGAACTCCAGAAAATATAATCGAGGCAGTATACCGAGGTGTTGACTTTTTTGACTGTGTAATGCCAAGCCGCAACGCAAGACACGGCACGCTGTTTACATCGCTTGGGATGGTAAACATCAACAACGCAAAATACGAAACCGACGACACGCCTCTTGACCCCAACTGTAACTGCCACACCTGTCGAAACTTCTCAAAAGGGTATCTCAGGCATCTGTTTAAGGCAAACGAAATTCTTGCCCTGCGACTTGCAGTTATTCACAATCTGTCATTTTATAACAATCTTATGTCGGATATCCGCAATGCATTGGACAATGATTGTTTTGAGGATTTCAGAAAAGCCAATGTCGGAAGACTGTCACAAAGAATTTAACAACAAATTAACAAAATAATACAAAATACCCCTTGCATAATTTGTAAAAAGAGGGTATAATTGTAATAATGCTTAATTAAAAACAAATTTTAGGAGGTAAAAAATATGTTTATTACAGCTTATGCAACATCAGCAGATGCAGCTGCAGCAGGTTCAGCTTCAATGTTTCCTTCACTTATTATGATGGTTCTTATGTTTGTTGTTTTCTATTTTATTCTCATAAGACCCCAGAAGAAAAAGGAAAAAGAGCTTAAAAATATGCTTGCAGCCCTGAAGGTTGGCGACGAAGTTGCAACCATCGGCGGTATCCACGGCAAAATTGTAAGAATTAAAGACGACCTTTTTGTTTTAGAGTCAGGTATTGGTCAGAATAAATCTCACATCACCGTTGACCGCAGTGCTGTCAGCCGCTTTTTAAAGAGAGGCGAAGAACAGGCTCCTACACCTATTCCTGGTGCAGAAGATGCTGCTGAATCAACCGAAGAATAATTTCTTTTGGTAATACACCCCCTTTTTTGTTCATATATTTACCACAAAGGTAAAATACAAAAAGGGGGGTATTTTTTTGTCCGGAACATCTTTATCACGTGCATCTGCCGATACTGTCGGAGGCGGTGTTGTATCGGGAATATTTTTTATGCTTAAAACAGTTATGATTGCCTATTGTGTATCAATTGCACTTTTATTTGCCGTATCTGTTATAGCAACCGTTCAGGCTTTTTCTGACAAAGCAATTTCAATTTCTGCAAACATTGTAACTGCACTTGCTGTATTGATGTGCGGTTTTATGTCAGGCAGGCATTTCAGCAGCAAGGGATTAATTTTCGGTGCACTTTGCGGAATTATTTATTCAGGGCTTTTGTGCCTTATCGGCAATCTCGCGGCGCAAAATCTTCAATTTGGTGCAAGCGCAGTCACCGCATTAATAATTGGTGTTATCTGCGGTGCTGTTGGCGGCATTGCAGGAATAAACACAAAACATACACGTCGCAGATAGTTTTTGATTGGCAGTATTTGTTCACACAAATACTGCCTATTTTTATATAATAAAATCTTTGATGAAAGTATTGACTATTTGAGTAAAAAAAGGTATAATAATTTGGTATGTAACTTTGAAAAATAATTAATTTTACAATATAAAAAGTCTGATTTATTCAGGCAAGACACAAGGAGGAAAAAACAGTGTCAAGAAGTATTATCAAACTTACAGCAATCGTTGTTGTAATTGCGGCACTTCTGTTTGTTGCACTGTACGGACTTGACTTTACTGACAAAGTTAGATTCCCCGGCATCCTTGACCCCGACGGTGTTGTTCAGGGTCTTGACCTTAAGGGTGGTTCAGTAATCGTATTCGAAGCACAGGAAGCCGATCCGTCAGACGAACAGATGGATACCGTAGCAAACATGATGAGAACACGTCTGGACGGTCTTAACTACAGTGAGGCAACAGTTACCAGACAGGGTACAAACAAAGTCAGAATTGAAATTCCTTCAGTTTCTGACCCCAAGGAAGCAGCCGAAACTCTCGGTGCAACAGCACAGCTTCAATTCGTTGACGCAAAAGGCAATGTAGTGCTCACAGGTGCTGATGTTAAAACAGCTTCTGCTCAGTACGGTCAGCTTTCTGAACTCGGTGCTGCAGAAAACTTTGTTGAGCTTGAGCTTACCGAAGAAGGCAGACAGAAATTTGCAACAGCTACCGCAAATGCAGTTGCACTTGCATCTTCAAACGAAAACTTTATCGCAATTATGATGGACGAACTTATTATCTCAATGCCCAGCGTACAGGAAACTATTGACAGTGATACCTGCGTTATCTCAGGTGGTTTTGATGCGGCATCCGCTCAGGCATTGGCAGCAAACATTCGTTCAGGTCAGTTGCCCTTCTCACTTTCACAGGTAGAGCTTCGTGCAATCAGCGCAACACTTGGTGACACCGCTCTCCAGACCTCACTTATCGCCGGTCTTATCGGTATTATCCTTGTTATGCTGTTTATGATTTTGTTCTACAGACTGCCCGGTTTCCTTGCATCAATAGCATTGGCAGGTTATATGGGTATAGTTGGTATCATACTCGCCACCACGCATGTTAACCTTACTCTTCCCGGTATTGCAGGTATTATCCTTTCTATCGGTATGGCGGTTGACGCAAACGTTATCATTTTTGAAAGAATCAAAGAAGAGCTTAAACTTGGTAAAACTGTTCGCAGTGCGGTTGATGCAGGCTTTAACAGAGCACTCTCTGCCGTTATCGACTCTAACATCACAACCATCATTGCGGCTGTCATCCTTATGATTTTGGGTACAGGTACAATCAAGGGCTTTGGTACAACCCTACTTATCGGTGTTGTTGTAAGTATGATTTCTGCAATCTTCCTTACAAAGTTCCTGCTTAAGCAGATGATTGGTATGAATGTAAAGAACCTTTGGCTCTATGGAATTAACACTAAGAAGGAGGATGTAAAGAATGCTTAATATCGCAGGAAACAAAAAGATTTTCTTTATTATTTCACTTGTACTTATGGTTGCGAGTGCACTATCTCTCCTCCTCCAGGGCTTTAACCTTGACACAGACTTTGCGGGCGGTATGGCTGTTACCTTTGGCATCGGCACTGACTTTGAAGTTAAGGATATAGAAGCTTTGGTATCTGAAGCTCTTGGTGTAAACAAAGAGGCATCTTCAGTTCAGAAATCCGAAAACAACGAGGTTATTATCAAGTTTGGTTTTGACAATACACTCAAAACAGACGATGAAAGAACTGCATACAGCAACGAAAAAATTGATGCAATCAATGCAAAGCTTACCGAAAAATACGGCGATATCGAGGTTAAAAATCAGGACGTTGTTTCACCTTCAACAGGTAAGGAGCTTGCAAGAAGCGCTGTATGGATGTCAATTTTTGCAGCACTTGCAATTCTTATTTATGTAACATTTAGATTTGAATTTGTTTCAGGTGTTTGTGCGGTTATTGCTCTTATTCACGACGTACTCATCCTCTGCGGTATATACTCAATCTGCAGAATAGCAATTGATACAAACTTTATCGCAGCAGTGCTTACAGTTCTTGGTTATTCAATCAATGCAACAATCGTTATCTTTGACAGAATCCGTGAAAATACACGTCACGCAAAGAAGCAGACATATTCAGAAATTGCAAATACAAGTATTAACCAGACCATGAGCCGTTCAATCAACACAACTGTTACCACCCTTCTTACAATCGGTATGGTATTTATCCTGGGCGTTAATTCAATCAGAGAATTCGCTCTTCCCATTATCATCGGTATTGCAGTTGGTACCTACTCATCAATCTGTATTGCAGGTACAGTTTGGGCAACATGGAAGGATTCAGCAGTTAACGCTAAAGCAAAAGCTAACGCAAAGAACTAAAATCCGTATTTACGGCAAAAAATTAAGGAGATGCGCTTGCATCTCCTTTTTTGTATTCTTTATTTTATCATATAATTATACAGCATAACAGCTGCCTCGGCACGTGTGATTGCATCCTGCGGTCTGAGATTTCCACCGTCACCACAAATTACACCCATACCTGTCAAGATTGCAGGATATCCGATTTTACCCTGTGTAATCTTGTGGCTGTCAGCATATTCAACCCTGTATATATCACTGAGCTTTGCAACCTCATCCATTCCGCAAAATCTTATCATATAAATACAGGCAGATTCTCTCTTTACCTCAGCTTCGGGAGCTTTTTCTTCTTCAGTCAGGATGCCTTCATTAATCAAATCTTTGTAAAGCACATCTTCGTCCTGGCTGAGATAACTTTTATATCTTATTCCCGCACCAAAAAACTTTAGCAAATCATATTGCGAGATAGGCTCGTCAGGATTAAATTTTTCGCCTTCAAAGCCAATTTGAATTTCTGCCAGTTTGTTTATTCTTTCCTCTGCCCAATGGCCTTGAATGTCGAAATATTTAAATTCTGCAGGCTCTTCAATTGCTCCGTCAAAATATTTTTCGCCTGTAATCGCATCAAGCATTATTGCATCTGTCACGGTAAAGCACACATTATATACACCGTCTGTTTGTATGTAAACCTTTTTGAGCGGTGAAATATTCAGTATTTTTTCATATGCGACAGCACTGTCAACAACCTTTTTAGCATCTTTGAAATTCTTATCCTGATAGTCAAACCTATAGCTTGTTATCCGATTTGTATCATTATCAAATTCCACATAAATGTTATCGTTAATATATCTTATCCCGTTTACCGTTCTATCATAGTTTTGAGAAACTCCCCATTTTGAGACGTTTTCCCCTTGCTTTTCAAACTCCTTAAGCTTTTCTCCTGCCGCAGATTTTAAAAATTCATCAATCTTTTTGTTTGAGTCAAGCTTCTGCGCCTCGGTCAGTTCTGTATCCTTACTGATTGAATGATATGCCCTGTTGTAAATACTAAGAATCTCACCGGTTACTCCATCAGCTGTAACAGACAAATACCTGTTATCGTTGTTTTTGTAGCTGAGTGATACATAATACTTTTCATTATTTTTGTTTATATTATAATAGTCAAACTCTAACGTACTGTCAAAATTTATATATGGCAGTTTTTTAAGAATTACTTCAACATCAGCTTTGGAAATTACACCTTCTATCATATCCAGTTCTTTAATTTCCTGTTCGGTCAGCATTTCTTTTCTGGCAGAATTTAATGAATCCTCCGCCATCGTGCCTGCACTTTCGAAATAAATTTCATCTTTTATATCTTCTGTAACAATTTCTCCGTTTTCGGCTAAAATATAGCCCGCCTCGTTGTCACTAAAGCGGTATACAAGCACAACATTTTCCTTATCAGCCTCTGCCTTTGGGTTATAACCCAAATATTCATCCTTATAAATCAACTCTATAGGGAACGCCTCTTTATATTTTGTCACATAGTCATCAATTACATCAAGCGAATTGCGAAACTCAGCGTCATAATTAAAGTTTATGTATGCGTTTCTTACATAAGCCTTATCGTCATAAATCCTGACATTTATACTTGCATTGTTATCCTTTACCTCTATGCCGTATCGCATACGTTTGAAAGTCAACTGGTATGACAGATTATTTACATACCACGTTTTTTCATCATAAACAAGCCTGTCATTTTCATCTTCAAAGGTTTCGGGAGCAGTCTTTTTAAGAAAATTCTCTGCAAAACTGATTATTTCTTCCTTTGACAATGCGGTAAGTTTTTTATCCGATTTCAAAGAGTTGTCGTATGCATAATACTGAATAATTCTTCCTTCGCTATCCGCAGAAACTTCAATATGTGCATTGCCATCTGCTGTCTGCCATAAAAAGGAATAATTTGTTTTATCATTTTGCTGAGATGAATAAGGTGTAAATTCAGTATATTCTTCTGAAATATCAATTTTTTGCTTAACCTTTATCAGTACATCCTGCATCTCATTTGATGCAGTACTGTCAGCAACTACAGTAATATATGACAAAATCATAGTCACAGCTAATATTGTGCTTATCAGTTTTTTCATATACAATCATCCCTTCTTTAATAGAGCTTTTATAATAATACCATTAAAATTGCCAAAAGGTTGCATATTTTTAAAAATATTCCCAGATTACAAAAGTTCTTTGCGAAGGTCAGCGGGGTCTTTTGCGCTTAGCATCGCCGGAGCAATATCCAAAACAGTCTTACAGCCGCAGTCACCCATTTTATTCATCTTATATGCCGCCCTTGCATATGCAACAATTACAGACGCAGTAAATTCAGGGTTGGAGTCAAGCTTCAGGCTGTATTCGATTATGTGCTGATGTTCAAGATTTAAGCCTGTTCTGCCGCTGCGGATAACAAAACCGCCGTGCGGAATTCCGCTATGGTCACGATTGAGTTCGTCCTGTGATATAAAGTGAACTATTGTATCATAGTCTGCAAAATAATTGGGCATTGTCTTTATTTCGTTTTCAATTCTTGCTTTGTCTGTCCCTTCCTCTGCTACAACAAAACACTCTCTCAGATGCTTTTGGCGAGTTGTAAGTTCGGGGTTTGAACCACTGCGGACTACTGCAAGTGCCTTGTCAATAGGAATAGTATACTGCTTTGCATCAACAACGCCTTCAATTCTGCGAATTGCATCCGAGTGACCCTGACTTACGCCCTTGCCCCAGAAGGTATAGTCCTTTCCGTCAGGAAGGACAGCACCTGCATACATTCTGTTGAGTGAAAACATACCTGGGTCCCAGCCAACCGAAATTATAGCAACCTTGCCCGATTCCTTTGCTGCCTTGTCAACATTTTCAAAGTGTTCGGGGATTTTTGCGTGTGTGTCAAAGCTGTCAACCACGTTGTATAACTTTGACATCTCGGGAGTCTGCACGGGAAGGTCAGTTGCACTTCCGCCACACAGAATAAGAACGTCAATTTTATCTGTCATATCCTTAAGCTTGTCCGCATTATATACCCCTACACCTTCTGTATTGATTTTAAGTGCTTTGGGGTCACGTCTTGTAAATACCGCAACAAGCTCCATATCAGGATTTTGAGCTACCGCACACTCAACACCCTTGCCTAAATTTCCATATCCGTAAATTCCGATTTTTATACTCATTTTATTTATTCCCTTCCTTTTATTTTAAATCAAAAACAATTTTATCATTATATCATAATTTTAAATTCAAGTCAAATTTAACATTTAAAAGAAAAGCTTTCTTTCCATAATTTCACGTGCTGATTTATTGATTGCAAGATAAAACATCAATCCGCCAAGTAAAA
The DNA here is from genome assembly GCA_045645905.1 of Clostridia bacterium. Taxonomy (GTDB): domain Bacteria; phylum Bacillota; class Clostridia; order Monoglobales; family Monoglobaceae; genus SIG440. The sequence goes on along the minus strand of JAZRJT010000040.1, from coordinate 28,556 downwards.
CAAGTACAGCAAAAGGATAAAGCGACCATCCCATAAAATTAATCTCAAAGGTCATTGACATAAAATATTCTATCAGCATAATAAATGCACCTGTCACGGTAAAGGCACCGCCGCATATATAAAGCTTTCCCTTTTTAAGATAATAAAACAATGGCACTACTGCAGTTGTTATAATTCCAAAGCCGCCGGCAACGGGAAGAGCAAAGGTCAAAAACCAATCTCCGCAGGTTTTGCAGTTTATATAAAGCAGATATACTATTATACCTGCAAACACACACGGTGTAAATATCACGGGGTTTGGCTTTTCAAACCACATTGGCAGAGCAAAAGCAACATAACCTAAAATAAGGGCACCCAGAACATACCCAAACCAATTTATATCTTTATCAAAAAGAAAATCTGCAAGATAAGATACAACAACCGGAATTAAAAACATAATAATAACCGCACCGTTAAAAGCACTTGAACGGTGCTTTATCACGGGTATTCTGTCGGCAGGATACAAAGCCTCTTTAGGTTCAATCACAATATCGGGATGATATACTCTTGTATTGCAAAGTGGACAGATTTTTTCGGTGTTTTCAAGTTTTGCACCGCAGTTTATACAGTACATTTTGCTCGCCTCACTTTCTGTTGCTTTCTAAAACTGCCTCGATTCCCATTTCTTTTAAAACGTAATAAAAATGTCTTTCAAGTTCGGGAGGGCAGATATTCCTTATAAAATTCACATACACGGTATCTTCATATGTTATAACTCCGCAATTATATGGTGCCGCCGCTTGCACACCTAAGATAAAATCCATACGGTTTATATATTTTTTCATAATTTCGGGAAGCTTTATGCGTCCCAGATTTGAAAGTGTAAGACACGCTTTTTTCTCGCCTACACTATCAAATACCGCCTTCATCACCGCGTTTTTAAGTGGCAACGGAGCAAGTCTTAAGAGCACATTCCTTTCATCATTTACATTAGCCGCAATAACACTGCTCATATGCTTTGGAGTTATCTCTGCACCCATTTTATGATAAATAATCTTCACTATTTCATCAAAGGTGTATTCTCCCAATCTTGGGTTTATTTCAGGAATTGTAAACATTGCAAAGTTTCTCAATGTTTTATACGGATATAAATTCCTTAAATTCACAGGAATTAAAACCTTTATTCTCTTCTGCTTTTTTACAGATGGGGTCTTTTCGTTTTGTAAATTCAAAAGAGCTTTCATAAGCGCCGCACTTAAAAATATCGTAAGAGTGGTATTATATTGATGAGCCTTTTCTATAACATCTCCTGCAACAAGCTTAAAGCAAGTAAGATTTAAAAATCCCTGAGGTTCAGGTTCACCGCTCATATGCCATGCATTTGTATCCTTTCTTGGTAAAGATACATCTCCTGAAACTTTTAAAAAACAGTCTTCAATTTCTTCGTCATCAGGCTTTTGCCTTCTGTCTAATACTCCATCTTCTAAAGGGATTGATATGCCGTATTTTTGTTCTATGTATTCTGCAAGTAGATTTTTCAAAAACACCAAAGCACCTGTGCCGTCGGTGAGAGAGTGAAAAAATTCAACCGCTATACGATTTTTATATACAATTACACGAAATGCACATCTTCTCATCTCGTTTCTGCTCATAAATGTAAGGGGATAGCTGTATTCATCCATAATTTCAGGCGCGACTTCAACCTCCTGAAGATAATACCAAAACACACCCTTTCTAAGCCTTGATGCAATAGTAGGAAATCTTTTTACAACAATTGCAAGTGCCGAGGAAAGCACTTCTTTATCGACCTCCTCGGTTAAAGTTGCGGATTGACGAAATACGTTGCTCCAGTTTTTTCGTCTTGCCGCAGGGTAAATTTTTGCCGCATTATCAAGCCTTGTCCACCTTAGCGGTTTCTTTTTGATTTTTTTCACAATCTCACCTCCACTATCTTTATAAAGACTGCATAATCTTTAGCGGCAAGTTTATTTCATGTTATAACCCAAAAACTATTGTTTTAACCAATGACACTTCGCACTGAAGACACCACATGTACGCCAAGTGTAGGTTTGTCAAAAGAATTGTATATAGTACAAATCCTTTCATCATCAGCATCAGGATTATGAAGAATTAAATCTCTAATCTCATTTAACGGACTAATACAAGCCTCAAGTGCTTTGCAAACATCTTCTCCCTCATAACTGTGTCCATAAGGATGATAGTCATGAGCTGTTAAAATATGTTGTATGTCCATTTGACGCAATTTATCAACAGCATCAATATGTTCTTTTACAAATGAAATATTACTGCCCCATTTACCGGAGCCATATATTCCATATAATTGCAAACAATCCCCGCTAATCAGAGTCTTTGTGCGTGTATCATAAATAGCACTGCTATCTTGCGTATGTCCCGGAACAGTAATTATTTTCAGCACATCCAAAACAACATCATTATCTTTCGGCTCTAATATATTATAATTTGCGTACTGTTCTTTAATCTTGGGGCAGCGTGAAATGATACAGGTGTTCGGAAATTTTTTCATAAATTTATTCAAACCACCGGCGTGATCTTTGTGGTTGTGTGAAACAAACACATATCTTAGCATCTCCGCTGTAATCTCAAGTTCATCTAAAAAAGGTAAAATGTAGTTTTCTATATCTTCATCATAACTACCAGTATCAAACAGAAGTATGCCACAATCAGTTTTTATTGTGTATACTGTGGTAAAAATATCTTTATATGGAATTGTAAATCTGTGAATGTTATCATTTATATTTTGTATGTTGTTCATTGTTTTTTCCTCCTATATTTTTTGATAATATTAAATTATAATTTCTGCATAGTGTACCAAGAGCCATCAATACTGAAATTATATCACAAAGCCCAGAAATAGTCAATTCGAGGATAGAGATTTATTTTTTTACATTGATTTCAAAAAACAGATTGACAAAGTTTTATGTTTGTGATAATATAATTATATTGCAAAAGGGAGTAGCTGAATGCATTGCATTTCCAATAACCGTCAACTCGACTTTTTGTCCGGTTATTGGGTTATATTTTGATAGCAAGACTTTTGTGGCGATACGCTACAAAAGTCTTTTTATTGTACATAATAAAAATAACACTATACAAACATTTAACAGGAGGAGAAAATGAAACACTATTTAAGTAATGCCAACGATGTAATTGAGGCCACAAACAGTAATCTCAATGGTTTAAGTTCTTCTGAGGCAGCAAAAAGACTTGCCCAAAACGGCAAAAACAAGCTAATTGAAGCAAAGAAGGAATCGATGCTTCATCGTTTCTTAAAACAGCTTTGTGAGCCTATGACAATTATTCTTTTGGTTGCTGCAGCTATTTCCGCAGGCGTGGAAATCTATGAGGGGATTCACTCGGGACATATGGGGTTCCCTTCTGATGTCGTTATCATCCTCGCCGTTGTTATTATTAACGCTGTGCTGGGAGTTTTTCAGGAAAGCAAGGCAGAAAAGGCTATTGAAGCACTGCAAGAAATGTCAAAAGCTCAGAGCAAGGTCATCCGTGACGGAAAGCAGATATATATTCCAAGTGAAGACCTTGTTGTTGGCGATATTATAGTTCTTGAAGCAGGTGATTCAGTTCCGGCAGACGCACGAATTATTGAGTGTGCTTCTATGAAAATTGAAGAAGCTGCACTTACAGGCGAATCCGTTCCTGTTGATAAAAAAGTTGAAGCTCTATCGGCAGGAGAAAATGGCGATGTTACCTTGGGTGACAGAAAAAATATGGTATTTATGGGTTCAACTGTAGTTTACGGACGAGGCAAGGCGGTTGTTACGGCTACAGGAATGGAAACCGAAATGGGCAAAATTGCAGACGCTCTTGCTCAGGCAGAGGAAGGCAAAACACCTCTTCAAATCAAGCTCGCAGGTCTTTCAAAAATTCTTACCTATCTTGTTATAGGTATCTGTATAGTTATTTTCGGCGTACAGTTAATACGTGACGGTATCGGCTTTGAACCTATCTTAAATTCCTTTATGATTGCAATTTCTCTTGCTGTTGCAGCAATCCCCGAAGGACTTGCTACGGTTGTTACAATTGTTCTTTCTATTGGCGTTACCAATATGTCAAAGCGCAATGCCATTATCCGTAAGCTTACCGCTGTTGAAACTCTTGGTTGTACGCAAATTATTTGCTCGGATAAAACAGGTACACTTACACAAAACAAAATGACGGTCGTAGATCACTACGGCGATGACGAGGCTCTCCTTGCGAATGCAATGTCGCTTTGCTCCGATGCAGAGTTTGATGCAGAATCAGGTACTGCTGTCGGTGAACCTACAGAATGTGCGCTTGTCAACTATGCGGAAACTCTAGGTGTTTCTAAAAACACTCAGAAAGATGTGTTTGTCAGAATTGGTGAGGTTCCTTTTGATTCCGGCAGAAAAATGATGTCAACTGTTCATAAAACCGCTGATGGCTCTCTTGTTCAGTTTACAAAGGGTGCTCCTGATGAACTTTTGAAGAGATGCACTAAGGCGTTTATTGGCGGTAAGGTTGTGGAAATGACCGAAAAAGTCCGTAAAAATATACTTATGGCAAATAAAGCAATGGCAGACCGCGCACTTCGTGTTCTTGCAGTAGCAAAAAAAGAACTTTCTGCCGAGCCTTCAGTATATGATTCAGAAAGTGTTGAATGTGACCTTTGCTTTATAGGACTTGTCGGAATGATTGATCCCGTTCGTCCTGAAGTTAAGCCTGCAATTGACGAATGCCGAAACGCAGGTATCCGTCCTATTATGATTACCGGCGACCATAAGGATACTGCAGTTGCAATTGCTATGCAACTTGGCATTATCACAGACGCATCACAGGCTATTACAGGTAGCGAGCTTGATGAAATTTCGGACGAAGAATTCGATATTGCTGTTGAAAAATATTCAGTTTATGCACGTGTTCAGCCCGAACACAAAACGAGAATTGTCAACGCATGGAGAAAGAAAGGCATGGTTACTGCCATGACAGGAGACGGCGTTAATGACGCTCCTTCAATTAAGAATGCAGATATTGGTGTTGGTATGGGTATTACCGGCACAGATGTTACCAAAAATGTAGCGGATATGATTCTTGCTGATGACAACTTTGCTACAATAGTTTCAGCCGTCGGCGAAGGGCGAAGAATTTATGACAATATCCGAAAAGCTATTCAGTTTCTTCTCGCTTCTAACCTTTCAGAAGTACTGACAATCTTCTTTGCCACACTTTTGGGATTTACAATCTTCGCACCTGTTCACTTGCTTTGGATAAATCTTATCACGGACTGTTTTCCGGCACTTGCTCTTGGTATGGAAAAACCCGAATCAAGCATTATGAAACGCAAACCACGCGACAGTAAGGAAGGCATATTTGCAGGTGGTCTTGGTTTTGCTGTTGCGTACCAGGGCGTTCTTGTAACAATAATCACTATGATTTCATACCTTTTAGGCAGATACTGGCTTGCAGACCTTCATCATGCAGAGTCTATTGCCGCAGGGACATATTCCGCAGAAATGCTCGGCACATCTATGGCATTCCTGACACTTTCACTTTGTGAGATATGCCATGCGTTCAATATGAGATCACTTCACGGTTCAATTTTTAAAATGAAAGGTCAGAATTTATGGTTATGGGGAGCAGGAATACTCTCGCTTCTGCTTACAACTCTCGTTATCGAAGTAGATTTCCTTGCAAAAGCGTTTGAGCTTGCTCATCTTGACCTTGTTGAATATGGAATTGCATTTGGTCTTGCAATCCTCATTATACCTATTGTTGAGATAATCAAGGTCATCCACAGAACAGTAGACAATAAAACAAACAAATAACTATAATTATCTCATATGTTGATAATATAAATTGAAACCTATCACTCCACAAGGTGATAGGTTTCTTCTCTATTATTTGTTTACTATCTTATTTAACACCGGAATTATAGTTTCTTCACTTACATCTGTTACAACGCTATACAGTTTATGTATTTCTTCAGTTACTGCACCCTGCCTTACTAAATCGTTAATCAAACCAATTAATGTATCATAAAAGCCATCAAGATTAATCACAACAATCGGTGCAGCTATTCTTTTTAGGTATTTCAAAGTCAAGACCTGAAAAAACTCATCCATTGTGCCTATTCCGCCGGGAGCAATGAAGAAAACATCCGCATGCTTCTCCATAAGTGTCTTCCGCTCGGCCATTGTATCAACCACAACTTTATTATCGCAATCGAATATATCTTCAAACTCACTGATAAAGTCAGGAGATATTCCCATTACAAATCCTCCGTTTTCTTTAACACCTCTTGCAACTGCTCCCATACAGCCTGTTGCTCCTGCGCCATAAACAAGCGAAAATCTATTTGCTGCTATTATTCTACCCAGTTCTTCTATCTTTTCTTTATGTTGGCTTGCAATTCTTTCATTCGCCCCGCCATACACACATGCAAAATATCTTTTTGACATATCTTTTACCTCCTTCTTATACCCTTACTTTGATTTCCGTGCATATTTATCGCACAAATCATTTATCTGGTCTGTAAATTTTGCTAATTCTTTGTTTGTCAGATTACGGCTGAGCTCTGCAACTGTTTTAAGTCTTTGACACGCTGCCATAAGTCTGTCAAAGACAAGATTTGCTCTCCGTCTGCCTTCTGATACCTTAGTCAGTTTAACTATTCTTCCTCTTGCGGTGCATTCTCCTGTAACAAGATCATATTCGTCACCGCTATATGGTGCTGTAGCTGTGAATTTAAGTTTGTTATATATTGTCTGCGAAAAGTCATCGCACACCAAATCATCTCCATGATTTACAAATACTTTCTTCGGTGGCTTTTCAATACTTCCAAGCCAGTTGAGAAGCATATCTTTGTCAGCATGACCGCTGATACCAACTATGGATTCAATTCTTGCATTAACTTGAATGTCTTCTCCAAACAAGGAAACATGCTTTGCATTGTTAATAAGCTTTCTTCCAAAAGTTCCTTCTGCTTGATAGCCAACAAAAAGAATAGTGCTGTTTTCTCTCCACAGATTATGCTTTAAGTGATGTCTGATACGGCCTGCTTCACACATACCGGATGCTGATATTATTACCTTTGGAATTAAATCAAAGTTAATTGCCCTTGACTCTTCTGTGGTAACACTGAGTCTTAAACCAGGAAAAGATATAGGATTTATCCCCTGTTTTACAAGCGCAAGTGTTTCTTCATCATAATAACCCATCAAATTGTCCTGGTATATTTTTGTAGCCTCAACAGCAAGAGGCGAATCAACATACACAATAAAATTTTCATGACCTTTTACCAACCTCTGTTCTTTAATTGTTCTGAACAAGTATAAAAGCTCCTGTGTTCTGCCAATCGCAAAAGAAGGAATAACAAGGTTTCCGCCCTTTGAAAAAGTTTCCTGCATTATTTTTGTAAGCTGTGCAATATAGTCAGGTCTTTCGCCATGAATTCTATCACCATAGGTTGATTCTATAACCACATAATCAGCATAAGGTGGATTTTGAGGATTTCTTATAAGCGGTCTGTCTATGTTTCCTAAATCACCTGAGAACAGGATTGTTCTTTCTTCACCGTTTTCCTTTATGGTTATATGGATGCTTGACGAACCAAGCAAATGTCCTGCATCGCAGAAATTAATTGTTATACCATCAAATATTTCAATATTCTTATTATATCCATATCCTTTAAACAACTCCAACGATTTGACCGCATCAGCTACTGTGTATACAGGAACATACTGCTGATACCCCGAACGCTCTGCTTTTCTGTTTTGCCACTCTGCTTCCTGCTCCTGAATGTGAGCAGAATCCTGTAGCATAATACTACAAAGTCTATGTGTTGCCTCTGTACAATACACGGGCCCTGAATATCCCTCTTTAACCATCGCCGGAATCATCCCTGAATGGTCTATATGTGCATGAGTAAGGCAAATAGCATCTATTTCAGTCGGAGCAACAGGCAATTCACAGTTTTCATAAGTATCACCGCCCTGTTCCATACCGCAATCAATAAGAATATGTTTTCCGCAAGCCTCAAGCAGCGTGCATGAACCTGTAACTTCATGTGCCGCACCTATAAATGTTAATTTCATATTCACTTACTCCTCTCCTAATATTTTTATCTTCCATATATTATACATTTAACATCCACTATTTTACCAAAATTTAACACATTCTACGTATTATCGGCAGTTTTGAAAACCGCCGATAAACTCATACGATTAAAATTCCGGTCCGAAAGGCTTCCCCTTGAGGGGAAGCTGTCACGAAGTGACTGATGAGGTGTTAATATGATTCAGTATATCTTGACAAACACTTTCAAATCTTTGGTTGATGTCTAAATTAGAATATCTTAATACTTTGATACCCAAAGAATTTAGAAATGCGTCCCTTTTTGTATCATACTCTATGCCACTATCCTCATAGTGTTGTGAGCCATCAAGTTCAATAACAATTTTAGACGTTGCAATATAGAAGTCAACAATATAATTGCCTATCACCTTTTGTCTGTTAACAGTCATAGGTAATGTTTTTAAGAAATCATACCAAAGATGTCTTTCTTCCTTGGTCATATTTTTTCTTAATACTTTTGCATTACCTGTTAACTTTGAATTATTTGTTTTATTCATTTCCACCTCATCTGAGTTGCTTCGCAACCCACCTTCCCCTCAAGGGGAAGGCTAATTATACCGCCACTTGTCTCGCTTCAATATACAAATCTATATCATTGACAATATAGTTTGTTCCGGTAGTATGCAATGCACCATAACATTCCATAATATATTCACAAACATTATATTTTTGAAACAGCTGCATAACTTCTTTTCCTTTTAGATTTTTTGCAGACCTATATATCTCAATGCAAAAAATCAAAAATCTTCCCTCTTTGCTCATAATATACCTACTTTTATTTTCCTTATAAAAATTTATTCACCCAGCAATTCTACTTTTATCTCTCTATAGCTTTCCATTAATGCCGAACTCTTTTTCGACAAATCTTCCGTATATGTATTATAACTACCCTTACAAGAAATCACAAAATCTGTGTAATCAGAGTAAGCATAATATAATTCTTTAAATTCATCATATGCATCTTCAAATTTTTCAGGAGGATTTTTAAGTTTCCCAAGATATGTGTCAATTTCGCTTTGCTTATTTCTAATACCTGTAATCTTGTCTGTAAACTCTTCATCAGCAAATAAATTACTTAAAGCCTCATTGAAATCCTTTGCTGTACTTGTATATTTAGCAGTATTTTCATTATTTTTGTCCCAAATTGCATTATTCCACACAGAACATATCTGATTACCAACATTTTCAGCATCAGCAGACACAGCGATTATTTCATCAACAGCAGTACAAATATCTATATTGTAATTTTCGGTTCTTGTGTTATTGGATACAAGTAATATTGCTGACATTAAAAATACAAAGCATATCGCCAAAATCCAAAACCACTTCTTCTTGAATATACTTTTAGACTTTTGTTTTTCATCTACTTTCATTTCAAGCGAGTTTAAAGGACAGCCACAATTAGAACAAATATCCGTCAAACTATCAGTAACCACACCACATTCGGGACAACTCACCATTATTTTTTCTGCATTTACATCATTAATAAGTTGATGCCCACATCCCACACAAACTTTCGCTTTATCACTTATTTCCTTATTACAATTAGGACAGTTAATTAGTGCCATTATAATACCTCCTACCACATTCGTATATATTATACTTTGTAAAACTACAAACTAATCAATCACAATAAGGATCAACAGGATACCAATCTATTTGATGCATATCATCATATTCCGCTCGTTCCTTATTGCTGATTTTCTTCAAATCAATTTTATTTTTTGTTTTCTTTACACCAGCATTTTTATTATCGCTCTTCTTCTCTGTTTTTTTCATTGTATCTATCTCCTTTCAATTATCCTCAATATTTGATATAAACAAATTTTGTCCCTAACATCTCAAACTTTATAATCAATGAACAATTTAAATACAATCTATTAGAATAACTTTAATTTATTATATCACTTTTTTGTCGGCTATTCAAGATTTTATGTCAAAAAACAAAGCGGTATTGCACAAAATGCAAAGCCGCTTTCACTTATCAGTCATACATTTTCAACACTGGCTGGATTTGTACTCCATCCAAAGCCTGTTCTGTTGTTGGAATAATCTGTTCCATTTGTGCAACAAGTGAATTTTCCTTTAAAATATAATCATCCTGCCCAAAGGGAACAAAATATATATTTTTCATATTAGCAAGTATACCTATATTTTTTGCATTGTTGCCAAGACCGTCATTTGTCGAAATTCCTATCACTACCGGTCTTTTGTTCCTTAGATGTGCTTTTACCGCCAATGTAACTGATGAATCAGCAATTCCTGATGCAATTTTTGCCAGAGAATTTCCCGTACAGGGTGCCACAATAAGAGCATCGAGGAGTTTTTTTGGTCCGATAGGCTCTGCATCACAAACAGATGCTATTACTTTCTGACCTGTTATTTCTTCAAACCGCTTTATATGCTCTTCTGCCTTGCCAAATCTTGTATCTGTTGTATAGCTTATTTCAGACATAATCGGGACAACTTTCGCACCCTGATGCACTAATGCCTCAATCTGGGGAAAAATCCTTGCATAGGTACAAAAAGAGCCCGTAAGTGCAAATCCGATTGTTTTGTCAGTCAGTTTCATCCGTCAGCCCCCATTTCGTCGATAATATTCAATATTGTACTGCATATAATATCTCCCGCTGTATCTGCCGCTACCTTGCCCGGCAAAGACAGTGCCCAGATTACCTTTATTCCCAAACGCCGTGCCTCGTCAAAATCCACCCCGCCCGGCTTTGATGCAAGGTCAATAATCAAAACATTTCTTTTTAGTTTTGAAAGTAGGTGATAGTCCAAAATCATACTTGGTGCAGTATTAAATATGATATCATAACCTGACATCCTTGCGTTTAAATCAGATATCGAGCAACTATCACAACCCATAGCGTATGCAAATGCCTGGTCGCCCTTTTTTCGTGCCGCTACAGTTACATTGGCACCAAAGCCATTAAGCATTTTTGCTAAGACCTTGCCTATACGTCCGTTGCCAATAATAAGGCATTTTGATGAATGTAGGGTGAACGAGGTTTCCTCCATTGCAATCTGAATTGCCCCTTCAGCCGTTGGAATTGCATTAAGCATAGCCAACTCCTCGCGACAAAGATAATCAACCAGCATAATCCTGTAATTGTCAGACATAGCTTTAATTTTTGTATCACAACGTCCGGCAAGAATACAGTTTTTGGGTGAAAGATTCCCAAATACCTCGCTAACCGAAATTGTCTGTTTATATAAAGGGGCATTTATGTTTTTTCCATCTACAGAATAAGGAAGCGGCAAAACAACCGCATCATACGCATCATCAATCTCAGAAAAATCCCACAACATCTGCACACTTTTTGACAGTTTTTCCCTGTACTCATCATCAAAACCCATCACAAAAACGGTATTCCCCATATCCGCAATCTTATTTATTGCACGAATTTGCCGCAGGTCGCCCCCGACAAATAGTATCTTTTTTGTTTTAGCGGAGATTCTCATAAAATTTTCCTCCAACAAATATAATTTGTTATACTTTATAGTATGTGATACTGTGTGTTTTGTGTTTAAAAAACGAAAAAAGCTGTTGCATATACAACAGCTTTTTAGTGGTTAATCTTCTGTATATTCGGGGAAGGATGAAAATCTTCGGTTTATTCCGCCTTCGGTAATTTTTGCGGTATCATAAATAACGGTTTTTACGTATCCGTTATCTGCTTTTGAAAATTCATAGCTTGAAACCGAAAAACCTGAACCTGTGGAAACTATGATTTTGATTTTAGGTTTGGCACCATCCTTCATATAATAATCCGAAATTTCAAAATATGGATAGCCGGCACTTAAATATTGATTATAAAGCAGAAAGTCTTCTTCTCTGTCATCAACATATAATGCCCAGTTTTGCCCGTCGTTCCACAAAAATTCACCATTTGCGTCACGGTCAGCAGATGTTACAAGCATAATCTTTTCATCTGCACCGTCACCATCAAGGTCGCCAACGTAGCTGCTGACCTCGTTCCAATCAAGCACATCTTCGGGTATTTCAGCAGATTTAATTATTTCATTCTTGGTTTCAACTCCCGGCTCTGTATGGGGATTTTCATTTACATCAGTATTTTTGTTACAGCCCGAAAGTGCCATAAGCATTAACATTAAGATAAATAAAGTTTTAATTTTTTTCACAGCAAATCATCCTTTCGCCGTAGAATTTTTAACAAGCGGGTATATCATCTGCCGCCACCTTTGGTGCGTGAGTCTTTTTAACTGCTTTCTTTTCTTCTTTAACAACCTCCGGTGCCGCCTTTTCGGTTACACATTCCTTTGTGACAGTAACAGTTTTAATTGTCGGGTCGGATGGTATGTCAAACATAATATCCTGCATAACATCCTCTAAAATGGTTCTGAGACCTCTTGCACCGGTATTGCGTTCAATCGCCTTGTCAGCCACAGCATCCACAGCCTCGTCTGACACAACAAGCTCAACGCCGTCCATTTCAAACAGTTTTTTATACTGTTTTACCAGGGCATTTTTAGGCTGCGTAAGTATCATTTTAAGCGCATTTTTATCCAATGATTCAAGTGTTGTAAAAACAGGAACACGTCCGATAAATTCAGGAATAAGCCCGAATTTTAGCAAATCATCAGGGATAAGATTTTTAAGAATATCGCCTCTGTTTTTATCTTTTTTGCTTTCAACCTTGGCTCCAAAGCCCATAGCCTTTGAATTTACGCGGCTTTCGATAATCTTATCTATACCTTCAAAAGCACCGCCACAGATAAACAGAATGTTGGTTGTATCAATCTGTATAAATTCCTGATGAGGATGCTTTCTGCCACCTGTTGGCGGAACAGATGCAATTGTACCTTCAAGAATTTTAAGAAGTGTCTGCTGAACACCCTCACCGCTGACATCGCGAGTGATTGAGGGGTTTTCAGACTTTCTTGAAATTTTATCAATTTCATCAATATAAATAATACCCTTTTCTGCCCTTTGAATATCATAATCTGCCGCCTGAATAAGCTTAAGAAGAATATTTTCAACATCCTCGCCGACGTATCCTGCCTCGGTCAATGAAGTTGCATCGGCTATAACAAACGGAACATTCATCATCTTCGCTAAGGTCTGTGCAATAAATGTTTTACCAACACCTGTGGGACCTAACAGCAAAATATTACTTTTTTGAAGTTCAATATCATCATTTTCGCCGTTGTAGCCAATTCTCTTATAATGATTGTAGATAGCAACCGAAAGTGCCCTTTTTGCAACATCCTGACCCACAATATATTCGTCAAGAAAAGCCTTGATTTCACGTGGCTTTGGCAGTTCCTTAATGTCTGCATCAACCGAATTTGATGCAATATCCTCAAATTCGTCCTCTACAATTTCAAAGCAAAGGTCAACACATTCGTTGCAAATATACACACCGGGACCTTCAATCATTTTTTTAACCTGCTCCTCTGTTTTGCCACAGAAGGAGCAGCGGATATGTCGTGTATCATTGCTGTTTGACATATAAATTTCCATAGCCTTTCTGCCCACAAATACTGACAAAAAACACACACTTTTCTTATTGTGGGCAGATAAGGCGTGTAGTGGAAATTACGCACATCGCCCTTTTGTGCCCACACGGCACAAAAAGTTTGGCGGTGCGATAAATTCTGTCGCAGACATAACGTGATTTTTCACGTTATGTCTCCTTTAATCAATAAATCTATTATCTCTTTTCAACTATTTTATCAATAAGACCGTATTTAAGGGCCTCTTCTGCTGACATAAAGTTGTCACGCTCGGTATCCTTTTGAATTACCTCAAGCGGCTGACCTGTATGGTCTGCAAGCATACGGTTAAGTTTATCCTTCATCTTGATTATACGCTCTGCGTGAATCTGGATGTCGGTTGCCTGTCCCTGAGTTCCGCCAAGAGGCTGATGAATCATAATTTCGCTATTTGGCAGAGCAAATCTCTTGCCCTTAGCACCTGCTGACAAAAGGAATGCACCCATTGACGCCGCCATACCCACACAGATTGTTGATACATCTGCCTTGGTATATTTCATGGTATCATAAATTGCCATACCTGCGGTAATTGAACCACCTGGGCTGTTGATGTAAAGATTAATATCCTTGTCAGGGTCTTCGCTGTCAAGGAACAAAAGCTGTGCTACAACCAGACTTGCAGTTGCATCATTTACCTCGTCTGAGAGAAATATAATTCTGTCCTTTAAAAGACGTGAAAAAATATCGTATGAACGTTCTCCCCGGCTTGTTTGTTCAATTACATATGGTACTAAACTGTTTTGCATAATATTTTTCCTCCTATTTCCTGTTTTTTCGACATACTCCTAAAATACAAGCAAGGTTAATCATTTCGATTAACCTTTGCTCAATATTTATACAGCCAAATTATTTAACGTCTGCATTCTTAACGATAAAGTCAACAGTCTTTTCGATAAGCTTGCTTTCTTTGATGCCTTCAACGTTAACATACTTCTTAACATCTTCAACAGACATCTTGCTCTGTTCAGCCATCTTTTCGATTTCTTTTTCAACATCCTTATCTGTAACCTTGATGTCTTCAACCTTAGCAATCTTTTCAAGAATCAAAGAGGTCTTAACCTGCTTTTCAGCACCGGGTCTTATCTGAGCCTTCATTGCATCAAGAGTAACACCTGTGTACTGTGCATACTGTTCAAGTGTGATGCCCTGATACTGAAGCTGCATTGAGAAATCACGAAGCTGGTTGTTAACAGCTGTTTCAAACATTGCCTCAGGAATATCAATTTCTGTGTTATTGCATATTGTTTCCAGAATTTTGTCTTCCAATTCTTTTTTAGCTTTTTCTTTGTTTCTTTCCTTAAGCTTTTTAGACATATCAGCCTTGAATTCTTCAAATGTGTCAAATTCACTGACATCCTTTGCAAATTCGTCATCAAGCTCGGGAAACTCTTGAGTCTTGATTGCATTAACCTTTACCTTGAATACTGCAGGCTTACCTTTGAGGTCTTCTGCATGGTATTCTTCGGGAAATGTAACGTTTACTTCAACTTCTTCGCCGATTGACTTACCAACAAGCTGGTCTTCAAAGCCGGGAATAAACTGACCTGAGCCAAGCTTAAGGTCAAAGTTTTCGCCCTTGCCGCCGTCGAATGCAACTCCGTCGGTAAAGCCTTCAAAGTCAATATTTACTGTATCATCAAGCTTTGCAGCACGGTCTTCAACAGTAACTAATCTTGCGTTTCTTTCGCGGATTTTTTCGATTTCGCCCTTGATTTCCTTTTCGGTTGTTCTGTAAGTAACTTTAGCTACTTCAACACCCTTATACTGTCCAAGCTCAAATTCAGGCTTAACAGTAACTTTTGCTGTAAATACAACACCGTCTTCTCTTGAAATCTCTTTTACGTCAATTTCAGGCTGAGCAACTGCTTCAATGTTTTGTTTGTCAATTGCTTTATCATATGCATCAGGAAGAACAATGTTAACCGCGTCTTCAAAGAAAACTTCGCTGCCGTAATATCTTTCGATAATCTGACGGGGAGCCTTACCGCGTCTGAAACCCTGAATGCTGATTTTACCAACATTCTGCTTGTAAGCCTTCTCAATAGCTGCTCTGAATTCTTCGCCGCTTACTGAAAATTCAAATGAAACAACATTTTTTTCTGTTTTTTCTACTGTACTCATAAAAAACATTCCTCTCTGTACTTCTCAAATCAGGCAAAATTGCCTGTTCCTAATCGTTTGGGTAATATTATACCATAACATTCCTGTCTTGACAATAGGCATTTTAATATTTTTTTGCCTTATTTAGCCAAAATTTTTATGCATATTATCTATTCTGCCAAAACCGGCGTAAAATCAACAAAATCTCCTGCCACAAATTTAAGGTTTATTCCGCCGAGTTCACCCTCAACCGCATTTTTGTGTGCAAAAGAGTGAAGATGCCCGTAAACACATAAATCCACATTGTAATTTCTCATAATTTCAAGAAACCCGTTTTCTTCGCCGTGACGGTCAAATGGTGGGTAATGTATACCAACAATAAGACGTTCTTTTTTAAGCTTAATTCCTTCTTCAAGGGTAAGTATAAGGCGTTTCTTTTCGCGGTCTATAATCTTTTCATCTGCCTCATCATTGTTTTCCTGAACCGACCAGCCGCGTGTTCCGCAAATTGCCGCATCTTCAAAAGCTATGGCGGTATTATTTAAAATTTTAATTGTATCAAAATGATTCTCTTTTAAAAATTCTTCCATCTTTTTCAGGGTGGTCCACCAATAATCGTGATTCCCTTTGATAATAACCTTTTTACCCGGAAGGTCATTAATAAACTTAAAATCTTCATAGGCATCGTTAATGTATGTAGCCCAGGAAACATCCCCGGGAATTATAACCAAATCATCGTCGGACACAATGCTTTGCCAATTTTGTTGTATCTTTTGGGTATAGTTCTCCCACTTAGGACCAAAAACATCCATTGGCTTGTCTGCACCAAATGATAAATGCAGGTCCGCTAAAGCATAAATTGACACAAAGCATCACCTCCCTGATTACATTCCCTAAAATACGGCTCACAATATATGTGAGCCGTATCTGTTTATTTTTTACCTATAAACTTACTTACAGTATCAAGCAATTCTGTCTTTGCACATACACCTTCAAATCTCTTTTTCTTGTTTTTAAGAGTTCCGAGTGATGCCGGAATGTCCATTCCCGAAATTGCAGAAAGCTGATTAAGAAGTTCAAAATCATCCTTGCCACAGGTCTCTTCATCCTTACCCAAAGCCGAAAGAACACTCTGGTTAAACCTAAACGGACTTGCAGTTGATGCAATTACAGTTGGAGTTTCGTCGCCGGTTTCTTCTTTATACTGTTTGTAAACATCAATTGCAACCGCAGTATGGGTATCAACAGTATAGCTGTACTCATCAAAGATTTTAAAGATACACTCTTTTGTAAAATAGTCATCACAGAAGCCTGCCCAGAAGAGATTTGAAATCTTTTTCTTAACATCGGCAGAAACTTTGTACTCGCCCTTTTCCTTTAAATCATTCATCCACTTTGAAACCATTTTATCATCGCATCCTGAAAGGTCAAAGAGAAGTCTTTCAAGGTTGCTTGAAATAAGAATATCCATTGATGGTGAAATCGTTGTATGGAAATCACGATTTTTGTTATATTCGCCTGTATTGATAAATTCGGTAAGAACGTTATTTGCGTTTGAGGCACAGATAAGCTTGTTTACGGGGACGCCCATCTTCTTTGCATAATATGCAGCCAGGATATTACCGAAATTGCCTGTGGGAACACAAATGTTAATAGGCTTGCCCAGTTCTACCTCACCACATTCAACCATATCGCAGTATGCCGAGATATAATAAACAATCTGCGGAACAAGTCTACCCCAGTTTATTGAGTTTGCCGATGACATAACGCAGTTATTTTTAGCAAAATCTGCAATTGCACCTTCGTCGGTAAAGATTGTCTTTACACCTGACTGAGCATCGTCAAAGTTGCCTTCAATACCTGATACATAAACATTCTTGCCTTCCTGTGTAATCATCTGAAGCTTCTGAATATTACTTACACCCTCGCTGGGATAGAATACAACAATTTTTGTACCCTCAACATCCTTAAAGCCTTCAAGTGCTGCCTTGCCGGTGTCACCGGAAGTCGCAACAAGAATAACAACAGTCTTATCCTCGCCGGTTTTCTGCATAGACTTTGTAAGCAAATGAGGCAAAATCTGAAGTGCCATATCCTTGAAAGCACAAGTCGGGCCGTGCCAAAGCTCAAGAACATTGTATTCACCACCGATGTTTACCAATGGTGCGGGGTTTTCGGTATCAAACTTACCGCCGCCATATGCGTTTTCAGCACATTCACGGATTTCCTTTACCAAAAAGTCTGTAAGATACTTTTTAAGTACAAAAACCGCACGTTCAACATAATTTTTCTTTGTGAGCTTGCTGATATCTTCAAGTGTAAGCTGAGGAATTGTAGCAGGCACAAAAAGTCCGCCTTCCTCTGACAAGCCCTTCTTTATAGCAGCAGCAGATTTAACCTTTATACTGCTGTTGCGTGTACTCATATACTGCATAATTCAATAAGCCTTTCTTTGGGAATTTTCTGCAGGAATTCCACAACTTTTATCCTGCAGATTTAAACGCAGAAAGGAGCAAAGCCGATTTATACTTACTAAACCGACCGCTCCCCTCAAATTTTCATTGTCACACAAATAGCCGATTAAGCGATATATTTCTTAACCAGTTCTGTTGCTTCTGCTGCATCTGCACTAATCATCAAAGTGAATGATGTATCAAACTTTTCTTCAAGCTTTTCGATAGTTTCAATAAGTGCATCGATGTTTTCCATACTTTCATCAGGAACACTTTTGAACACGCTGTCAATAAAGATGTGTGTAACATCAAAGTCCTGTGCGATAATACCACTGAGAAGACCTGCGAACATATCAAAATTCTTTATATCAAACTGTTCTGTATTAATCATTCTGACCTTTCTGTCAATATCATGCATAAGGCGATTACCCTCAGTGATGCATACTACGTTACCCTTTTCCAATGCGAGAGCACCGTTAACATCATCAATCAATTTTTTGGTTTTGCCGCTGCCTTTAAGGCCAATGTGAATTTTAATCATAAGCTATACCGCCCTTCTTTATATTTGAATACACCCAAGGTGTATCTTTTTCTTTAGTACATTATATCATAAGATTTATAATTTAACAATAGTTTTTTTAATTATTTTAATCTTTTTTCAAGAGCTTCCTTTTCATCCTCATATCCAGGCTTTCCAAGAAGCGCAAACATATTCTTTTTATAGCTTTCAACACCGGGCTGATTAAAGGGGTTTACACCCAGCATATAACCGCTGATACCGCAAGCCTTTTCAAAGAAATAGAAAAGCTGACCAAGAGTATACTCGCTCAAATCCGCAATCTTTAAAACAAGGTTGGGAACTCCGCCGTCGGTATGAGCCAGGAGTGTGCCCTCAAAAGCCTTTTTGTTTACAAAATCAACCGTCTTCCCGCTGAGGAAGTTAAGACCGTCAACATTCTCAGGGTCTGTGCCCAGAGTGATGTCTTCCTTTGAGTTTTCAACATAAAGAACCGTTTCAAAAAGATTTCTCAAACCATCCTGAATGTACTGACCCATAGAATGAAGGTCTGTTGAAAAGCTTGCACCTGCAGGGAAAATACCCTTATTATCCTTGCCCTCACTCTCACCAAACAGTTGCTTCCACCATTCGATGAAATACTGAAGCTCAGGCTCGTAGTTTACAAGCATTTCAACTGTTTTACCCTTTCGGTAAAGGATATTTCTGATTGCAGCGTACTTATAGCAATCATTTTCATCAACATTATCATTTGAATAGATATCCATTGCATCACGGGCACCCTGCATCAGCTTGTCGATATCTGCCCCGCAAACCGCAATGGGAAGCAGCCCAACTGCTGTAAGAACAGAATATCTGCCGCCTACATCATCAGGGACAACAAATGTTTCATAGCCTTCCTTATCGGCAAGATTTTTAAGAGCACCGCGGGCTTTGTCGGTGGTTGCATAAATTCTGTTTTTTGCCTCTTCTTTGCCGTATTTGTTTTCAAGATATTCCTTAAAGATACGGAACGCAATTGCAGGCTCGGTGGTTGTTCCTGATTTAGAAATAATATTAACAGAAACATCCTTGCCCTCAATCGCCTTAAGAAGACCGTTTATATAGTTGGGGCTGATACTGTTGCCCGCAAAAAAAATCTGAGTCTTTGAATTATAGTTATAAAAAGGCCCTGTCAAAAAGTCAATAGCCGCCTTTGCGCCAAGATACGAACCGCCTATACCGATAACAATAAGAACATCCGAATCTTCGCGAATTCTCGCTGCCGCCGCTTTAATTCTGGCAAATTCTTCTTTGTCATAATCTTCAGGAAGGTTTACCCAGCCTAAGAAATCATTACCTGCACCCGTTTTATTGTGCAAGGCATTATGCGCAAGCTTCACCTGCTCTCCTACATTCAAGATTTCTTCTTCGCTAAAAAAGTTCAAAGCCGACTTATATTCAAGTTTAATGTTGTTCATAGATTAATATCTCCTGTTTTAAAGAATAATTTTTTAGCCTAATGTCTTTATGACATATGTTGCAATAGTCTTTGCATATTTAACAAGAGCATCACACTCCATATACTCGTTCTTTTGATGGGCGCCGCCTTTTTTGCTGAAGTCACGACCGCAGCCATATGCAAATGCACTGCTGTTGCCGTATTTTGAGATAACAGAAAGGTCTGAAAGACAAGAGCCGCAAACAATTGGTTCAATGCCGTTTGCCTCAATTGATGCCTCAACCATATCCTTTATAGGCTCACTGTCAGGCTCGCTGAATACATAATGGAAAAATCTTGTCGCAGGTTTAAAACCGTCACCTATAAATCCAAGTGGAGCAAGTTTCTTTTCTAATTCCTTCTCGATTTCTGCAAGCTCTGCATAAATTTCATCCTTGGTCTTGTCGGTATAGTAAACAAAGTGTAGTTCACCTACGCCCAAATCCATACCGTTGTTTCCGGCACGGATGCCCATATATCTCAAAGAGGTTTTGGGTATAATTGTCCCTGCATAAAATCTGTTTGCTTCCAACTCTTCACTGCGTTTTTTCGCAAATCCATCAATAGCCTCAAGGACAACAGGAATAGCAAGTGCTGCAGTTTTTGCACTATCCGCAGGGTCTGCGGTATGATAGGTATATTTGAATTCACCGCCGCCGCTGCCGCAATGCCAAATTTGATTTTCTCTTCCGTCCATATTTACAATGCGGTTGCAGGGATATTTCATAGAAGCCGCCATTGCACCGTGTGAGCCGCCGTACTCTTCGTCAGAATATGCTGAGAATACAAGATTGCGTTTTGGTTCAAAGCCCTCTTCCTTCAACAGCTTTATAATGAATAAACATGTTGCAAGTGCATATTTATCATCAACAGAGCCTCTACCAAAAATCTTGCCGTCTTTTATCAAACCTGAAAATGGGTCTAAATCCCAGTTGGCAGGGTCACCTGTCTGAACAGTATCAGAATGTCCCATAAGCATAAGCTCGTTTATATCCTCAGCACCTTTCCAAACAGCAGATACATTATATCTGTTCTCAAGGCCTCTGCCGGGAAGATAGTCGGGATGTTCTTCAAAACCGTCAAGCTCCAGGGGCGAATAAAGCTCACTTTCCAAGCCGAGTTCCTGACATAAACTATGTATATGTCTGGCAAGTTTTTCTTCGTTACCCCAACTTGGTGTACCCTCGGAAGGTATTTTAACAAGAGAACTTAAAAGTTTAAAAAGTTCATCTTTTCTCTCCTCGATTAAATTTATAATATGCTTTGTGTCCACCTTACAAACCTCCAAATAAATATTTCTTGATATAAGTAATTTATTGAATATAATTATAACATATCCGCACCGTTATTTCAATACAAATTTAAAATTTATTCGTATACCTTATGCGACAAAAAATTCACGGACAAAATGATATCCTAATACCGAGAGGAGTGATGCCGTGAAACCCATTGTATACATAGATATGCTGTTTTTACTGAACTTCCTGATGGATTCGGTGACGCTTTATGCCACAGCACTTTTCCTGCGAAAACCAATAACCATCTTACGTATGATACTATCTGCCGCAATTGCCGCATTATACTCTAGCGTTATGTTTTTTCCGCAACTGTCTTTTATGTATTCATTTTTATTGAAAACAGTATTTCTTTTTGCAATATCCACTATAGCTTTTCCTTCAAGAATACCTGCCGTTATATTAAAAAACGGTATTGTATTCTTTGGGGCAAACACTGTCCTGGGAGGGATAATGATTGCCCTTATATTTACAACAAATTTGGGTACAACATTTGGCGCCGCAGTATCAAACAGCGAGATATACCTTAATATCAGTTTTGAATTACTGCTTATCTCTACCCTTTTATCTTATACTGTGGTGTATATAATCTCATACATAAAAAAACAAAGCATACAAAGCGAAAAAATAACAGCAGTTATCAACATACATTTTGCAGACAGACAAGTTACAATATCTGCCCTTTGCGACACCGGCTGTACACTTTGTGACCCGATTTCAGGAGCACCTGCTGTAGTTATATCTCCAAAAATTGCAAAAGAGCTGTTGCCGCAAGGACACCCCGAAACAAAATACCGTCCTTTGCCTTTTGCTACCGTTGACAATGTTAAAGGAATTATGGACGGATTTATTCCGGATAAATTATTTGTTGACGAAAAGGAAGTTACACACTCTGTTATCGGAATTTCAAAAACCGATATGTATACATATTCTGCCATATTTAATCCCGAATTAATCTCAAATAACTCTCAAAGAAAGGCTGTGACCATTTTTGAATTACCTGATACTGTTGCTTGACAAAATCATTACATTTTTTAAAGAAAAAAAATATGTCAACTATATTGGTGGCACCGATACCCTTCCTGCACCACTGACACCTGCCGACGAAGAGGTTTTGCTGGAAAATCTAAAATGCGAAAAAGATCTACAAAGCACGCGCGCACTGCTTATAGAGCATAATCTTCGTCTGGTTGTATACATCGCAAAAAAATTTGAAAACACGGGCATAGGCGTTGAAGATTTAATCTCAATAGGCACCATTGGTCTTATCAAAGCAATCAACACATTTAAGCCCGACAAAAACATAAAACTTGCCACCTACGCATCACGTTGCATAGAAAACGAAATTCTGATGTATCTGCGAAAAAACAGTTCAAACAAAACCAACATCTCAATTGACGAGCCTTTAAATGTTGACTGGGACGGAAACGAACTGCTCCTTTCGGATATTCTTGGAACAGACAACGACATTACCCAGAGAAAGATTGAAGACAACGTTGATAAAGAGCTTTTGCGAATTGCTCTTAAACGACTTTCCGACAGAGAACAAAAAATAATGAACCTCCGTTTTGGCATAGGCGGCTCAGGCGAAGAAAAAACACAAAAACAGGTTGCCGATATGCTTGGAATTTCGCAGTCCTATATATCACGTCTTGAAAAAAGAATAATGTCACGCTTAAAGCGTGACATCAATAAAATGATTAACGGTTAACATATTTAACTATTCCGGTATATATGCCCTCTGCTACAGACTTTTGATATTCAGAGGTTTTAAGAAGCTCTGCCTCATCTGTATTTGACAAAAAGCCACATTCGATAAGTGCTGACGGAACACTATTGTTACGCAGAACAAAAATGCTGTCACCGGTCCCCTTTGCCACTCTTTTGTTGCCGTCCTTAAGCACATCTTTGAGTGACTGCTGAATTGCCTCGGCAAGCATTCTGTTTTCCTGTGAGTCATCATCATAAAAAACCTGTGCTCCTCGGTATTGTGCTTGCTGGAATTTGTTCATATGAATACTTATAAAGATATCCGCTTTATACTTTTCTATATCCGATTTGCGCATTTGCAAATCGGACTTTTTTTGCGATACACCTTTATCGCGATTGGGGTCGGCAGTATTGTTATCGGTATGTCGGGTCAAATATACACTGCCTCCAACTGCCTCAATATACTTTTTCAAAAAGTTTGCCACAGCAAGGTTAATTTCCTTCTCAACCGCGCCATTGGCAGATGCCCCCGCATCAATTCCCCCGTGTCCCGGGTCAATCAGGATTACTTTGCCCGCAAGAGGCTGTGCAGTTGTGCCTTGGGTCAACGTCTCCTGAATCAGCATTTCAATTATCGTTGCAGCTAAGACAATAATTGCCACAACAAGTGTGGCAATTATTTGTTTAATATGAAAAACTTTAAATTTCACTCTCTGTCACCTCAGAGAATGTTTATGTTGTTTATAAATAAAATATGTTAAGTTCCTTAACAACCATCATAAACAGTTAAAAAGTATTTACAATTTTCTAAAGATTTGATAAAATAAGTAAAAATGCATACTCATTTCATGTACTGTTGCGTTAGTAATTGTAGATTGAAAATGTTTGACGACTTTTGAGCTATGGATTTTTCGGTGCACGGCTCGGTCGTGCATCTTTTTTTGTGTTTTTACTATATTTTCCAATTATTAATTGCAATTGCACGACATTTTTACATAGCAACAGCCCTGCAATGCAGGGCTGTTGCTGTATATCAAAATTATTATTAAAACAACGAAAGCTGCTCGTCCTCGGCATCTTCAGGGCGGATTACTGCACCTTTTGCCGGAATGTTCTTTGTACGATAGTGTTTAACATCCTTTATGCCCGACTCTTCCACAAATTTAACATCAGCAAGCTTGCTGTTTTTTGTGGGCAGCATAACATTTACGCCTTGAGAATTTTTAGTTGTTTTTAAAGGTACCTGTGCCGAGTCAAAGATAAGTGCTTTGCCAGTATTGCTTATGGCAACAAGCTGGGCATCCTCGGGCAGATACAAAATCTTCACCAAAGGCGATACAGTTGAATAGGCATTTATCAGTTTCTTTCTGTTCTGCTTAGTTTCATAACCGGCTATATCTATCTTTGCCATTTTTCCGTTTTCAAAGCAGAAAAGAATGTTTCCCTTATATTCCTTCACAACAACAATGCCTACTACACGCTCGCCCTCGCCCATTGAAAGAAGATTTGGCATATATTCACCAAGAAGGCTTGCCTTGGTGTCGGGAATTTCGTAGGCACGGGTTTTGTAAACCTCGCCCGAGCTTGAAAACACAAGGACCTCGGCGGTGTTATCTGTGTCAATGCACTGAACAATTCTGTCGCCTTCTTTAACCTTTTGTTCACCGCTTGTACGAAGCGCGTGATGCGAAATCTTTTTAACATAGCCATCCTGAGTTATAAACATCATAACAGGATAATTATCTATCTTTTCTTCTTCGACCACAGCTTCAACATCAGCTTCATAAATTATAGAGCTCTTTCTCTCTGTGCCGAATTTTTTAATTATCTCTTTAAGTTGTTTTTCGATAATCTTTTCAATCTTTTTGTCCTTTTCAAGAGTATCGCGAAGCTCTGCAATTTCTTCCTCAAGCTCCTTGATTTCTGCAGTACGCTTTAAAATATACTCCTTGTTGAGACTACGCAGTTTTATTTCCGCAACAAATTCAGCCTGAATTTCATCAATTCCAAAACCTTTCATAAGGTTTGGAACAACCATTTGATCTTCTTCGGTCTCACGGACAATTTTTATTGCCTTGTCAATATCAAGAAGGATTTTTTCAAGTCCTTGCATAAGATGCAGTTTTGCGCTCTTTTTGTCAATGTCATAACGTATTCCGCGTTTGATGCAATGCTTGCGGAATCTCAGCCATTCGCAGATGATATCTTTAACACCCAAAACCATAGGCGAGCCCTCGACAAGAATGTTAAAATTACAACCAAAGCTATCCTGTAGGGGTGTCATTTTAAAGAGCTTTGCCATCAGCTTATCAGGGTCAGTGCCGCGTTTTACATCTATCGTAACCTTTAGACCCTTAAGGTCGGTTTCGTCACGAATATCCGAAATTTCTTTCAGCTTGCCGCCTTTTATAAGCTCTATAATCTTTTCGATAATCGCCTCAACCGTTGTGGTGTATGGAATTTCCTTTATATCAATGCAGTGCTGTTTTTTGTCGTATTCATACCTTGCGCGGATTTTAAATGAACCTCTGCCCGTCTCATAAATCTCGCGCATTACAGGTTCATCAAAAATGATTTCGCCACCGGTTGAAAAATCGGGTGCTTTCAGCACATCCATAATGTCTGACTCGGGTTCCTTCATCATTTTGATTGTTGCCTCACATATTTCAGCAAGGTTAAAACTGCATATATTTGATGCCATACCAACCGCAATGCCCTGATTGGGGTTTACCAGAATATTGGGAAAGCTGACAGGAAGCAACGTCGGCTCCTTTAATGTGCCGTCATAGTTGTCAACCAAATCAACCGTCTCTTTATCTATATCCTTAAAAACCTCGCTACAAATTTTAGAAAGCTTTACCTCAGTATAACGCGAGGCAGCATACGCCATATCCCTTGAATACTGACGGCCAAAGTTACCTTTTGAGTCAACAAGCGGGTGAAGCAGTGCCTGATGCCCTTCTGTAAGACGCACCATAGTCTCATAAATCGCTGCATCGCCATGAGGATTAAGCTTCATTGTCTGACCTACAACGTTTGCAGATTTTGTACGGCCGCCGCCTAACAAGCCCATTTTATACATAGTATAAAGGAGTTTTCTGTGTGCTGGCTTAAAACCGTCGATTTCAGGAATTGCTCTTGACACAATTACACTCATCGCATAGGGCATATAGTTGGTCTCTAAAGTTTCGGTTATATTCTGAAGTTCAATAACAGGCTTTTTTGCCATTGAATTTATCCTCCGTTTTCTACTTTTACATTACATCAATCAGATCAATATATTCGTGACCGTGCTCAGCAATATGTTCCTTTCTGCCTGCAAGATTATCGCCCAGAAGAAGTTCAAACACTTCTTTTGTTCTTTCAACATCCTCGGGCATTACTTTTATCAGACGTCGGGTTTCAGGATTCATTGTGGTTTCCCACATCATTTCGGGCTGGTTTTCACCAAGTCCTTTGCTTCGCTGAATTGTATATTTTTGTCCATCTAATTTGGCAAGAATGTCCGCCTTTTCCTTTTCGTCAAACGCAAAATATGTTTTATCCTTGCAAGTTATTTCATAAAGGGGTGATTCTGCAATATAAACATAGCCTTCGTTAATCAATGTCGGTGTCAGACGATAAAGCATTGTCAGCACCAGCGTTCTAATCTGAAATCCGTCAACATCGGCATCGGTACAGATAATGACCTTGTTCCAGCGAAGGTTGTTTATATCAAAAGAACTGAGTTCTTTGTTCTGCTTGGCATTTATCTCAACACCGCAGCCAAGAACTTTAAGAAGGTCAACAATGATATCGCTTTTGAAAATCTTGTCATAATCAGCCTTAAGGCAGTTAAGAATTTTACCCCTGATTGCCATAATCGCCTGAAAGTCACTGTCACGACCAAGCTTACAGGAACCAAGAGCCGAGTCGCCCTCCACGATGTAAACTTCGCGACGGTCAACATCCTTGCTGCGGCAGTCAACAAACTTTTTAACACGATTAACCGCATCCATCTTGACATCAAGTTTCTTTTTAAGGGTTGTACGGGTTTTCTCGGCAGTTTCACGGCTGCGCTTGTTGATTAAAACCTGGTCGGCAATCTTTTCGGCATCCATCTTATTTTCAATAAAATAAAAGTCAAGCTGTTCACGCAGGAATTCTGTCATCGCATCCTGAATGAACTTGTTTGTAATTGCCTTCTTTGTCTGATTTTCATAGCTTGTCATTGTCGAGAAGGAATTACTAATAAGACAAAGACTGTCCTGAACGTCGGTAAAGAGTATTTTTGACTCATTTTTTGTGTATTTGTTGTTTGACTTTAAGTATTTGTCAATTGCATACACAAATGCGTTTTTTACCGCCTTATCGGGTGAGCCGCCATATTCAAGAAAGCTTGAATTATGATAATATTCAATCACATTGACATCGTTATTGAAGCAAAAAGCAAAGCTCATCTTCACTTTGTAATCTTCCTTATCATCACGGTCACGTCCGCGGCGTTCTGCTTCAATGTAATAAGGCGAGGTTTTCTCTTTTCCGTCGGATAACTCCTTTAAATAGTCTATTATACCATTGTCATAATAGAACTCAAAGCTTTCAAACTTGCCGGGGGCTGTTTCATTGTAAAGCACAAACTTTACTCCAGAATTCACCACCGCCTGTTTTTTTAACACATCCATATAATATTCAAGCGGAATATCAATATCGGTAAAAACCTCGGTGTCGGGCTTCCACTTTATTTTTGTGCCCGTGTGACGATGCTTAAACGGCGTTTTTGTAAGGCCGCCAACGTTGTCGCCCTTTTCAAAATGTAGTTCAAATTTATGTCCGTCACGCAAAATCTCAACATCCATATATTCCGAGCTGTATTGAGTAGCACAAGTACCAAGGCCGTTAAGTCCCAGACTGAACTCATAGTTCTCGCCCGAGTTGTTTGCATATTTACCGCCTGCATACATTTCGCAGAAAACAAGCTCCCAGTTATATCGTTCTTCTCGCTGATTATAGTCAACAGGTATTCCTCGGCCCTGGTCTTCAACCTCAACCGAAAGGTCAAGAAATCTGCGTACAGAAATAAGCTTGCCGTGACCCTCGCGGGCTTCGTCAATCGAGTTTGAAAGTATTTCAAATACAGAATGCTGACAGCCCTCTATTCCGTCCGAGCCAAAAATAACTGCCGGACGCTTTCTTACTCTGTCGGCGCCTTTAAGTGACACAATACTGTCATCGTTATAACTTTTTGCACACACCTTTGCAAATACCTCCGTTGTATAAATATCTATATATAGTAAAATTTCTATATTATTCCACAAAATACAGTATATCAAAAAAAATTTGCAATGTAAAGTGTATTTTAGCAAATT
>JAZRJT010000039.1:0-12560 GCA_045645905.1 Clostridia bacterium | reverse complement strand
CATAAAGAAATATGCCGGAGAATATACCGAAAATATGAAAGGTAATTTTTATAAATGCGGCAGCGAAACAGGGCACAAACACTATGGCATGTGGAATATGATTAAAACCGAAAGACCGGATTTCCACAGACCTGAGTTTTTTGGAAACCTGATATTTGAAAAAATAAAAGGAGCAAAGATGCGGCGTGTGAATTAAGAATAAAGACAATTTTGCCAAAATACGTTTTGGATACACAACTGTTTTGGTGACCGTTTTTGCAATTATCTGTCTGGGGTTGTCGGGAATATGTTATAAGACGATAGACGGCAACAAAGTGCAAATGGACCGCTCATTTGAAAAATGTTACAGAACAATTGAAAACAAGCTTGGAGTTTTTCAAAAAGTAAGCGATGCGATGTTTGCCAACAGCGATGTGCAGAATTTCAGTAAGGCTATAAACGGTGAATACAATGCGTATAAGGTAGTTCCTGCGAGGAAGGTAATAGAGCAGTTTGAAACATTCTTTACCGATGGGGGGGGCAGCATTGTTCTGACAAATCTTGAAGATGATATTTGCGCATCTGTTAAAGGTGGTGTCAGATTTGACGAAGTGTGCGACGAATTGATGTTGGCAGATACTGTAATCAATACTATAAAAAACAATCACGTAGATGAAAAGTTCTATGATTACAACAAAGAAAAAGGAATAATAAACTTTATCTTCCGTCATCAGTACGGTGACGGTGGCGGCAACCTTTATTGCATTATAACTGCGAATGATAAGTTGTTTTTATCAAACGAAAATTTGGTAATTACTGATGGTAGCGGCAAGTATCAGGACAGGGCGGCAAATTCGGGCTTTGTGAAAATGAAAAAAACCTATGTAAAGGAGTCTGAAGCCGTTTCGGGGTTGGTTTATAAATACACTGCAAAGTATGACCATATCGTTCTTTTAGCATTTTCGATTATTGGTATTATGCTGTGTTTAGCCGGTATATTTTACAGTAGAAAATTTACTGAAAAGATTTTAAATGCAACATACAGTCCGCTAATCGTGGCAGCCCGTCAAGGTACTGAGGGTGATGCTTTGCAGAAGCCCGGGGCGTGGGATAAATCAGCGCAAAAGCTTATTTTCGATAACGAGACTATGCGAAAAAATCTCAAAGAAAACCAGGCTTTTTGCAAAAGAACATATTTAAGAAATCTTTTGTATGATATTGAGGACTATCAGGGTAAATATCTTGAAGAATATGATTTAGGGTATCTGGAGACAGAATGTAGGGTCATTTTGATGGATTTTGCCCATAAAAAAGAATATGTCGCTGTGCGGGGAAGGATGACGGATACTGAATTTGAAGGCAACCTTGAAAGTCGGCTTTCAAAAAGCATACCCGGGGAATTTATCCCTGTCAATGAGGGTAGGTGTGTGTATATAACAAATATATGCGATAAAGATGAACTTCGAAAAAAACTGACAAACATTCTGGAGTTTGCGGCGGCTTGCAGGATGGATGCGTTTATTGCTGTCGGAGAGAAAA
The DNA here is from genome assembly GCA_045645905.1 of Clostridia bacterium. Lineage (GTDB taxonomy): Bacteria > Bacillota > Clostridia > Monoglobales > Monoglobaceae > SIG440. The sequence goes on along the minus strand of JAZRJT010000039.1, from coordinate 11,042 downwards.
TTGAAAGCATAAAGGATGTTAAGATGTCCTTTAGAAATGCCCTTGACTGTCTTGAGAGAAAAAATGCGTTTCCGACGCATTTTACAGTATTTTCAAGCGAGCTTACTAACGAGCTTTCCAGTTTTTATTACCCGATAGACGTGGAGGTTCAGCTTATTGACAACATACTGGCAGGAAATCAGGAGGCTTTGGATGAAATTTTGAGCAAGGTTCTTGTGCGAAATCTCTATGAAATTTCTTTGTCTGCCGAAAAAATGCGCGAACTGAAAATAGTGATGGTTGGTACTATAAATCGTGCTATAAACAGAATGAACAAAGAGGCAAGTGATGTTTTTGGGGAAAACTCGTCTGTTTATCTTGAAATCGGCGCCAGCCGTAATAAGGAAGAATTTGCAAAAAGTGTCAGGTCGGTTTTTGGTGCACTTTGTAAATACAATGAAAACGGCAACGAATCAAAGCCGGATAAGAGTGCAAGGGACATTATGACCTATATAGAGACGAATTTCGATGATTCGGATTTATCGCTTGAAAAGGTAGCAAAAATATTCTTTATTTCGCAAAATCACGTGAGCCGTGTATTGAAAAACAAGATAGGAAAAAGCTATAAGGAATATTTAAATGATGTACGCATAAATGAGGCAAAACGTCTTTTGAAAAATACACCCATGACGGTTCTTGGTATTGCCAACAGTGTGGGCTATACAGATATACGTGCATTCAACAGATTGTTTAAAAAGTACACAAACTGTACACCAAATGAATACAGAGCTGCAGACAACGAAGAAGAGGCATAGTAAAAAACAGGTATTTGTTATTTAGGGGGTTGCTTTGCCGGATATACTTGTCGAAAATGATAAAAAAACAACATTAATAGCCGGAATGAGATGGTTAAATTTGGTAATATAGAAAAGAAAAATCGGCAGATGTTGTGTTGCGGGAATTTTGAAACACAGTATATGCGCTCTTGCAAGTAGATAGTACGTTTGGGGTAAAAAATAACCATAAAGAAATAATGGGGCAAAATGCCACACGCGTGGCATCTTGCCCCGATTTTTATTTATTGCAAGGATGGTGAAAAAGTATCATAAATGTTGGATAATGCCATTGACTAAAAAGGGGTCATCAAGTATAATTATAATGAAAAATTAATAATATTTTATCTTTTGGAGGGATGAAAATGAAAAACACAAGAATGAGAAAGCTCGCAAAAGTTGCAATCTCAGTTTTGGCGTGTCTTGCAGTTGTGACATCAACGCTTGTTGGTTTTGCATACAGCATTGATTACGCCGGCGGAGATTCTGACTTCGTGCTTTCCGGCAAAACAGACGATGCGATGGCGGGACAGATTGTTACGCTTGAAGCAAAAGTGGGCGACGAGGTGGTTTTCACACGCCAGACCGAAACAAACGGTTCGGGTGAATACACATTTGCCTTCAATGTTCTTGAGGGTGCACACGGCAACGTGACAGTTAATGTCAATGACGGCACAGCACTCGCACCTAAGACCGTATATAAATCTGCGGCTGAAGAGATGACAAGAGCATTGGCAAGTGTATCAGGCGGAATCGTGGCAGCAGTTGCTGCAAACGACTCAGAAACCGGCACACCTGTTGCAACGATTCTTCAGGTTGATGCAGCAAAGGTTACCGCAGACGGTCCTCTTGCAGCATACGTTGATGCAAACAAGCCTTATGCAGATTTCGCTAGCTTCCAGAGTGCTTACAAAAAGGGATTGCTCCTTCAGGCACTCAAGAACAACGCAGCTGATGCTGAAATTTACGAACTGTTTGTAAACAGCGGTTTGTCAAGCGTGCTTACTGGCAATGCGGCAGAAGTATTTGCGGCTTACAGCGAAAGCGACGTTAAGGCTGTACTCGGCGAGCTGAAGGGCAAGAGCTATACAGCAGACGCAGCATTCAAAAATGCTCTTACAGAAGCTGTAATTGATTACGAAATCGCTAAGGTGTCAACAGACAACGAAAAGTGGGATGTAATCAAAAATAACAACGATTATCTCGGACTTAATCTCGCTAAGTACGAAGGAATGACAAAGTTCACACAGTTCAAGACTGAACTTTTTGCACTCCTTAAGGACGGCCCCAACAAGATTGCTATCTCTCAGATAGAGACAAAAGCTGATGCAATTTACACCAAGCTTACCCAAGGCGGTGGCGGCGGCGGAAACAACAGCGACCGTGGCGAAAAGGAAAGCGTATCAGTATCAGCTGGTCTTATCAAGCCTGCTGCACCTGCAGTAACATTTGGCTTTACAGACCTTGCAGGTTATGAATGGGCACAGGATGCAATTCTTACACTTGCAGCAGACAGTGTTATAAACGGCAAGAGCCAGGGCGTATTTGCACCCGGCGACAACGTTACAAGAGCAGAATTTGCAAAGATTATAGTTGGTGCACTTAACCTTGTTGATAACAATGCAACAGTAAGCTTTGCAGATACACCAAAGAGTCACTGGAGCTACGCTTACGTAGCATCAGCAGTTGCGCAGAAGGTTGTTAACGGCGTATCAGCAAACAGCTTTAATCCTGACGGCAAGATTACCAGACAGGATATGGCGGCAATCTGCTACAGAGCACTGACAACTCTTGGTGTTGAAATCGAAGCAACAAACAGCGTAGAATTTACCGATGCGTCAAGCATTTCTGACTATGCAAAGGAAGCAGTTAAAGCACTCAGCGGCCTTGGCATTATAAACGGAAAGGGCAACGGTAAATTTGCACCTACAGACTTTGCAACAAGAGCAGAAGCAGCAAAGATAATTCATATGCTTCGTGCACTCAACTAAACAAGGAGGAAGATTTATGAAAAAGATAGTTTCTGCATTACTTATAATGTTAATGCTGATTCAAACTGTTTCATTTGCGGCTGTAAACAAGATTTATAGCGAAGAAGACACAAAGCTTCTGGTTGACAGACTCAGCACATTTGGTATTTTTGAGCAGTTTGATGATGAACTTTTCTTTGGCGACAATGCTAATGTTAAAAGAAGCGAAGCGGCAGTTGTAATAAGCAATATGCTGGGAATGAAGACAGCAGGCTCTGAAAGCACAGCGGTAGCTAAGTTCTATGACGTGCCTCAGTACAGCAGCTACATCAATGCTGTAAACTACGTTACAGGTCTTGGCATTATGTCAGCAAACGAGATGGGCTTGTTCAAACCCGATGACACAATGGAAATCGTTCACGTATACAAAGCGTTGGTTACAGCACTTGGCTATGGCTGGAAGGCTGAAGCATACGGCGGTTATCCTGCAGGTTATGTAAAGGTTGCGGCTGAGCTTGAGCTTACAGATGCAATCACAAAGGGTATTAACGACATCGCAAGCCGTGTTGACTTTTTGAATATCGTAAACGCAGCTTTGGATGCACCCATTTGCAGAATGAAGAGCATTTCAGGCGATGTAATGGATTTTGAGATTGACGAGGATGTGACAGTTCTTTCTGAATACCACAGCATCTATTTTGACGAAGGTGTTGTTGAAAATGACAAGACAATGGCAATTTCTTCATCAATAAAGCTTGAAGATAATGTTGTATACATTGGCGGAAGAAAGCTTTTTGTAGACAATGCTCTTGAAGTATACGGACAGTTTGGCAAGAACATGGTGTATTACTACAGACATGACAAAAAGGCTGAAACCGACCACCTGGTAGCGATTGTTCCTACCGAAGACAACACAGAAATCAAGATTGCAAAAGCAGATTTTGAAAGCTATGCTGACGGAAAAGTTTCCTATTATAATGCAGAAGGCAAAAAGAAGGAAATCAAGCTGTCGGGTTCAGCAGTTGTACTTTACAACAGCGAAATTGCAACAAACGTTGCAGATGCAATCACCAGCTTTGAAGGCACAATGACATTGATTGACAACAACAATGACAAGCATGCAGAAGTTGTTATTGCTAAAAACTATACATATGATATAGTAAAAACAGTTAAGGCAGCAGAAAATAAGCTTTACGGCAAAAATAGCGTTTTCGACCTTGAATCATACGAGGCAGTAAGCATCATTCATGCTGAAACAGGCGAAGTAATGGGCCTTGCAGGTATCGAAGCAGGTATGGTTATCGGTTATGCCGTAAGCACAGATGAAACAAAGCTTATGATAGACGTTATTGGCTCAGGCCTTGCTGTTAAGATTGCAAGCGTTTCAGGTGACGAATTCACCACCGATGACGGTGCAGTATATAATACCGAGCTTCTTAGTGCAGAGCACAAGAATCTGATTAAACCAAACACAGCTATATCTGTTGCTGCAATCGACGGTTATTATGCAGTTTGGGCAACAGCGGCAAGTGAAGCAGTAGCATCACTTGGCTACCTTATTAATATAGCAACCGAATCAGAATTCAGCCAGACATACATCCTTGGTGCAAGAATTCTTGATACCGGCGGCACAATCAAGGCATTTAAGCCTGCCAACAAAAAGAAATTGATTTTAAACGGCAAATCATTGGAAGCAACAGCACTCATCAATGAGCTTGCACGAATCAAAGACGAATATCAGCTTGGTGGTGACGGCCATGTTGCACAGCTTATCGGATACAAGATGGATGATGAAGGCAACCTCACACACCTTTACACAGTAGATGATGACCAAAACAGCGAGATATTCCTTAAATACGGTTACGGCCGTGACGGTCTTGCTAATATGTACTCAAACTTTGGTTACAGCATAGGTAAATTCACATCAAGCGGTGCAACATACGAAGGTAAGGTTGCAGCAGTTCACGACTACTACACAAACAAATACTTAATCCTCAATACACATCCTTTGTTTAAGGTTCCGTCACTTAATCAGGAAACCGCAGGCGAAGAATGGTACAGTGTTGGCAAGATGAAAAATAGCGATTACGAAGGCGTCTCCGGTATGGCAATCGAAACCTTCACCAACGGCGAGCTTGGCATCGTGCCCAGAGCGGCTGTTGAATATCGTTCAAGCGCAGTATCAAAGCTTGATGTAGTTAAAGCGGGTGATCTTGTTCTGATTGACGAGACATACCAGAACCTTAACTCTGACGACGGCGTTGACTATGTTGTAAAAGGCTTGCTCGACAAAGCGGCGGTAACATACACAGTTAACCCTGAAGAAGTTGATGTTGCAACAATCGACAGCCAGAAGGCAATTGAAGGCAGCACAGAAGAAGAAGCAGGCTTCACCAGAGGCGATATTGCTATGGTTCAGCTTGACGCACTTAACAACATCATCCAGATAGCAAAGATTTATGACCACGAGACAGGCAATATGCATCCTCGTCTTAACCCTGCGGATGCAACATCATCAAGTATGCAGTGTGCACTTATTCTTCATCCTTACAACAAGCCGGCAGACGGATACGGCATTGAATTCTTTGAAGAAGACCTTACACAGGGCGTGCCCAGCAAAGACCGTATGTTGTTGCTTGACCTCGGTGTCCTTGGTGCAGGTAAGGTTAACGACAAGGCTGTAGTATTTAAGTTCTATGACGAATCAGAAGACAAGGTTTACCTTGGCAGCTCACTTGATGTAATAGACTACCAGCAGGATAAAGAAAATTATACAAGAATTTTTGCAATTCATAAGAATTCAAGTATCGCTATTGTATTCTACAACAAATAATAAGAAGGGAGACTTTTTAAATGAAAAATATTCTTAAAAGAGCATTATTACTCACATTGGCGCTTGTAATGATGATTCAGTTTACAGGCTGCGGCGGCGGTGACGACGTTGTAAGCAACGCAGATTTCGAGATTGACCTTGATTCAGACGTGCTTATCACAGACAAACCTGTTAAGCTTTCATACTTCTTCCGTGCATCAAAGTCTGATGACGGTCAGTACGGTACATACAAAGAAGCGGCAAAAATGACAGGTGTTATGCTTGAGACAACAGTTTCAAAGAGTAACTCAGACCTTACACAGGCATTTAACCTTATGCTTGCATCAGGCGATATTCCTGACATCGTATTTACTCAGGACGAACTTCAGTTTATGAAGTACGGTATGGACGGTGCTTTCGTTGCACTTGACGAGCATTTTGACAAGATGCCCAACTTCAAGGCATTCCTTGAAGAAAACCCCGTTGTAAGAAAAAATCTTACAGCAGCTGATGGCCACATCTACTACCTGCCCTTCTGCCCAAGCGGCAAGGCATCAATAGGCTGGTTTGTAAGAGAAGACTGGATGGAAAAGCTTGGTCTTAAAAACCCCACAAATGCAGAAGAGCTTTATGAAGTTCTTACAGCATTCAAGACTCAGGACCCCAACGGCAACGGCAAAGCAGACGAAGTTCCCTTCTTCGGTGCTGCAACACAGAAGCTTAAGGACCTCTTCCCTCTTTGGGGCGCAAGACAGAGCTGGTTTGTTGAAGACGGCAAGGTTAAGTTTGGTCCTTTGGAACCTGAGTTTAAAACAGCTATGACCAATGTTATCAAATGGTACAAAGAAGGTCTTCTTGACAAGGAAATTATTACAATAAGCAAAACACCCCGTGAAAGAATGCTTTCAGAAAACATCGGTGGTATGACAACCGACTGGTTTGCTTCAACATCACGTCTTAATGACACAATCAAAAACGTTCCCGGCTTAAAGTTTACACCTTTTGCTCCTCCCGAAAATATTATAGTTAGTCAGCGTGCGGAAAATGCTAACTACGGCTGGGGTATCTACAGCGGTACAAAATATCTTGACATCGCAGTTAAGTACCTTGACTTCTGGTTCTCAGAAAAGGGTTCAAACCTTATCAACTTTGGTAAGGAAGGCGAACACTGGAATATGGTAGACGGCAAACCTCAGTTCACCGAAGAGCTTCTTGCTAAGGATAACCCTCAGCAGATAATCCGTGACTTCGGTTGCCAGCAGGGTATCGGATACAAGCAGAACTTCGATTACGAGCTTCAGTGGATGAACCAGATTGGTAAAGACGGTATGAAGATGTACGAAGAAGGCAACTGGTTTGCAGAACAGATGCCTCCTGTATATATGCAGATGGACGCAAAAGAAAGAGAAGAATATACAACTCTTAAGACAAACATCGAAACACACTATGACGAGCTCTTCCAGAAATGGATTCTTGGCTCAGCTGATTTCGAAAAAGGCTATGACTCATTTGTAGCAAGCATCAAAAAGCTTGGCGTAGACAGACTTCTTGAACTCCAAAACAACGCATACGCTAAGTACCTCAGCATAAAATAAGACCGAAAGATTTATATAGAATGGAGGAGTATATATATATATGAAGAAAATACTTTGTTCTATGTTTCTTGCGGCGTTGATTATCTTTGGTGCAGCAAACTGCTTAGCGGCAGAACAAGATGCTTATCTTATATATAAAAATGCTGACTTTGAAGACCACAATGTCGGCGAGCTGCCTGCAGGCTTTGCATGGCATTACCGTGACGGCTACGGATTTTACAGTCAGGAAGAGGACCGCATTACCGCACTTGATAACACAGAAATTGTGACTATTGAAAAAGACGGTAACAGCGAAAACAAGGCTATAAAATTCAACGCTGACACAAATGAAGAACAGTATAATTTCAGCATAAGACAATACCAAAGCTCTGCTCGTGCAGTATTTACCTATTACCCTATGAAGGAAAATGGCGTTATCAGCTTTTCCTTCAGGGTTGAAGATTCGTCAAAGACAAAGTCAGTCACTATCGGCAGCAATGCAGCTACAGGCAGTGAAATAAACTTTGCGGATGTAGATGGTACAGCCGGTGATTTGGACCCTAAATACAAACGAATCTTTAAAATCGAGGGCGGCAAGCTTTACTACGTTAAATGCAGCGGGTCAACACAGGTTAGCCAGACAGAAATTGGCACTGTGGCAAACAACACCTGGTATGATGTTGATTTTGTTGTTGATATCATGGCAGGTACAGGAACGGTTTACTTTAACGGCAAAGCCACAGAGGTATCCTTGCCTGACGACTTAACAAACATTTATGAAGTAAGGTTTTATCTGCCTACATCCGAGGGCGATGTATGGTACATTGATGATGTAGCAATTTACGAGGCAGATGAAGTTCTTGATGATGAAACTCTTGATGCCGCATGGGACAGCTACAGAAACAGTTCATTCTATGTGGGTTACGAATTTGAGGGCAGCCGTGCTGCAAACTATGACTATATGGCATACCTCAAATGTGACGGAAAAAGATTTTCGGTCATCAACACCAACAGAATATTTGACGGCAGCAATATGCACACGATGTCAGGAAAGATTTACTATCAGGACGATATGCTTATGCTCCCGATAGCAGGTGTGGCAGAAGCCTTTGGTGCCGAGGTTGAGGTAAGCAATGTAAGCGGTGAAATCACATTTACCTATGACGGCTCGACCTATCTGTTTGCTCCCGGCTCAAATGTGTACAACATCAACGGTAAGCCGGCAAAGCTGCTTTACACAGTCACAGATGACGGTTGTATGCAGAGTGACGTGCTGCTTGGCTTCCTTAATGCCGAATATTCAATCGACAGAGATATACTGTGGTTTGATACCCCCAACGAGTTTGACTGGCATATGCCACTGTCTGCAAGCGGCAATGAGATTACCGGTACGTCAAGCTATACATTGGAAGACAATATCTATAAGCGTATATTGCATATGCTTTTGTATGAACGTCCTACCAATGAAGAGATTGCAGAACGAATGAATGCTTCGCATCCGCGTATCGAATTTACAAAGGAATCTCTTGCAGACATAATGTCCAAAAAGGCATCAGATTCAGACCTTGCATCATTTATAAACACAGTGATAACCGCGGCAAACAACGTTCTTGCATACGCTCAGAAAACCGATGCAGACGGCAACAACCTTTATTATGCCAACGGCGAGCCTATCTATGAGGGTGACCTCTCCTATGACATCGGCGATGGCAAGCGTATCTCCTTTGGCGGTATGGGTTCTTATATTGAAACCTTGGCGGGAGGCTATCTTCTTTCGACAGATACATCCAAAAAGGCAGAATACAAAGCAAGAATTAAGCATTATATGACCTGTCTGGGCGACGCGACATTGTTTAAAGACTGGGGCATTTACTGCAACAGCGGTCTTGGTACAGGCGAAAGTATTGCAAACGGCTTTGCCCGTGCAATTGACTGGGTTGACTGGACCAAAAAAGAATTGGCTTGGATTGAAGAAATGTGCAGACGCAATATTTTAGACCACGCTATTCACTCATATACCTGTACATTTGCTCACAATGATAAGCTCTCGCATCATATGTTTGCTTATAGTAAAGGCAACCAGAGTCTTATCACCAACGGCGGATTTTTGCTTCTGGCAATCTCATTGTATGAATGTGATCCCGCATATTACGGACCTATCATCCGCGGCGCACTTCGTGCAACCGAGGGCGGTACAATTGCGTACTTCCCCAATGGTGAGTACGAAGAAGGTATCTCATACTGGCGTTATGCCTCCTCGCATCTGGCAACAGTTCTCAAAAGCCTTGAGACCTCAATGAACACAACCTGGGGTATCACAGATGTTCCCGGTGTTATGGAAACTGCTTACTTCCCCTTTATGATGGCTGGAAGAACAGACACAAATGCCTATGCCTTTGGCGATGGCCAGACCGAACAGGCAGATTCACCGCTGATGATGTATGCGGCAAGCAAAAACGGCGACAAGTCTCTTGCCGAATACCGCAAGACTCATCAAAAATCTGCAGGCAAGACTATCCAGGATATTGCCAACTGGGTATCAGATACCGACGGTTACTCAACATTATATGCTGATGACGTATACAATGTTGAAAACTCAACGGTTATTATGAAATCAGGTGTTGATTCCGACGATACTACGGTTGCCTTCCACGGCGGTTCAACCAGCGATGGTCACGGACATATGGACGTTGGTTCGTTCCAGTTTGATATGAACCATGTACGTTTTGCGGTTGACCTTCCTCGTGAGATCTACAACCTCAGAGATAAGGGACATTATAATATGGACACTGCTAAAGAGATGTATCCCAACGGTTGTGCATTCACCGGCGGTCACTACTATCGCATCAAGGGCGAAGGTCATAACACAGTTGTTGCAAACCGCAGCGTGATAAACGCCAAGGAGCTTGTATATGACTCGGCCGCAGGCTCGTATGACCGCACAGGCACATATGATATGTCGGGTGGGTCACAATTCACCGATATGAAGTTTGGTGATACAGAATCCTATGCGATTTTGAATATGACCGATACAAACGATATATTCGATTGTGCTATCCGTGGTATTAAGCTGATTAAAACTGAAAACAAAAACGCACTTGTAGTTCAGGACGATTTTGTGGCAAAAGAGCCCACAGACTTTATGTGGTCAATGCACACAACGGCAAGCATCACGCTTTCGTCAAGCAAAAAGAGAGCGACACTTAGTCAGCAATATACTGTTGGCAGTACAAAATACACAGCTACTATCATAGCAGACATCATTGACGGTGACTATGTATTTGCTGTTCAGGATGCGGAATTCGATACCGATTACGGTGATACTCTTAAGCCACCGCTTGAAACACCCAACGAGCCTTGTGTCGAGGGTTGTACCGAGCACGACGGAAATTGCAGTACAACAGCAACCAAGTATAAAAAGCTTGTTATAAAGACACCTAAGGGCGAAAATGTTTCACGCTTCAAGGCGACAGTTCTCTTCCGCAAGAACACTAATACCCCTGTTCCCGCGAATGTTCCGCTCGAACTTTGGGGAAAGAACTAAAAAAACTAAAATACGGCGATATTTTGCTGAAGGTATCTGTCGGATACCTTCGGCAAGGGTGCCGCAACGATATAAACAAGACAAAAAAATAACAATAAGCAGAATGGAGATATATAATATGAAGAAAATACTTTGTTCTATGCTTTTGACACTGTTGATAGTATTCGGTGCAGTTAACTGCCTTGCGGCAGAGGCTGATGATATCTATATCTACAACAACACCGACTTTGACGACCACAGAATTGGCGAATACCCCAAGCTGTTTGGCTATCACCACTATGTCTATGGCTTCTATGGTGAAAGAACACAGTGGACAACAGAAGTCGGGGG
>JAZRJT010000038.1:0-3873 GCA_045645905.1 Clostridia bacterium | reverse complement strand
GAAACCCATAAAAATGGATTTCATCCCTCGAAAATCACTTAAATTATATTATCATTTTGGAGTTTACACAAAATCAGGGAAATACCCACTGAACTTTTTTGCAAAATGTGCAAAAAACAGGCACGGCCCCAAACATCTTGTAACATACACAGGCGAAGTAGCAATGATATCCATTGCTTTTCTACTATAAGCTATATTTTGTCCTTTTTATATCAACTCTATATTCTCCATAATTTGAAAATGAATCTACTGCTTCAGATATTGAAAATAGAGAATCATAATTATCATTTTCAGAAATTGTAATGATCTCCGAAAACCACACATCTCTGGAAAACATAGTTGTTGTATTTTCTGTTTTGATTATAATTGCCTGGTCAAACGAAAATTCATGTTCCCCATCATTTACATTAACGTAGTCATTTATTATCTCTATCCCTGCAATAAATTCTCCAATCTCAATTTTTTTTGGTTTTACAATACAATAAGGCTCGAATTGCTGGTTTGAATCTGTGTTTTTACATTCAAAGCTTGCTATATCCTCAGTTGTGTCAAAAAAAGGCATTGGCTTTTCAATGTTTCTAAGTTCTATCGAACATGTATCTGTATTTATTCTTAAATTTCCGTAAGTACTGCAAATATTTTTACCACATTCATAAGAGATGAATTTTGAGTTTTTCAAGTTTTTTAATATCGTTATCATTTCTTCTGTCAAAGTTGCGTTTAACATATTAGTTCTCCTTTACAAAGTGAATTTTTTGAGTTTTTATTTTTCCCGACGAAACAACCTTAATATTTACCGCCGGACTGTCAGGGGTTGAGGTTTCTATGCGATAAACAACACGACTATCGTCGCTAAATACAGTTTGCATTCCTTTTCCATTTGATAAAGGCTCTTCTATTCCGCCTTGGGAAATTTCTTTGTAAAAATCAGCGGATGTTTTTACTGGGTCATTACTTTTAATAATCCTACAGTTTTTCCCCTTTTCGCCAAAGTATCCGCTATCATTAAGCGTGTATTTTTTTGCTACATCCATTGCATTATCTGTAATCTTTGAATGTTTAATTGCTTTAGTTGCTCCTTTTGCTGCCTCCGCTGCATCATCCCCATATTTTGCGGCGAATTTTAATGTATCGCCAATTTCATCGGTATATTTTACCGCACCGACCCCGGGGAAAAGGGCAAAAACATCCATTATAGTTTGAAATGCGTGTTCGGGCGTCATCTTAAAGTACGTTATATCATACAGCAAATCACGAATATCCATCGGCAAATCAAGCCCCAAAAGTCCCAATGCAACCTGACCTAAGGTGCCCAGCAGATTGCTTTCATCTGCAAAGTTTCCTAAAAACATCTGTTTTAATGAGGTTGCCAGATAATCAAATGTATTTGTGCTTTTTTCGTCTTCGTTATCTTTTCCTATGACAAGTGCCGCATTACCAGCTTCGTCCAATACCTCGGCAGAACAGTCGCAGTTTGGGTGTAGTGGTATAAAATTTTTGCCGCTCTCTGCCTCGCGAATTGCAAAAATCTTGCCGTCTAAACTGATACAATCCTTGCAAGTGTCACCATTTGTCCTAAGCCGATAACGAGTGTAGCCTTTATTCTGATAATCCCATAGTAACATATATTGCCGCATCTGTCCAGCACTCTCTTTTAACAGCCTATTTAAATAGTTCAGTCGTTTGGATAAGATATTCTGCATATGGGATATAACTGATTTTGCATCCTTGCCTTGCATTATTTGTAAATGTAGTTCGTACAGAACAACATCCAATGTAGTGGTTTTTGACTTTTGCAAATTATCACTGAATTGCTTTTTAAAGCTATCTGCCCTGTCTCCGTAGCGTGAAAGCTCTTTTAACGTCTTGTTACTAAGACTAAATTCACTGTAAAAGTCATTAATCTGCTTTTCAATATTCCCCTTTAATACATCATAAGGAAAAATCATATTGTTGCCGACTTTGTTTTTCAAGCCGCTATCAAGGAACTTTCTGTCAGGCAAGCGAATATTACTCTTCATTTTAGAGAGTATATTATCTGTACTGTTTGCTATGAATACACTGTATGTATACGCAATCTCATCGGCAATATATTTTTACAAAGCTCCTACCATACTCTCAAATTGACTTTCGTTCATTTAAACATCCTTTCATCCCTTTTTGATTAAATTATAATCTATACAAACAGGACAAAACGGACAAACTTAAAATTAGTCTTTAAAACTTATAAAGTAGTCGTCCTCAAATATCTGCTAAAAATGTTTGCTTTTATTGTTCGTTTATGGTAATATAGTTTTATTATAATATTTTGTTAAAAAGGAGAGTGTGGCAGGGTGTTAAAAAACTTTTTTGGCCATTTGTCAACTGTTGTACGTCATCGGCACAAGGTGTTTGTTCATTGTTGTCGCGTAGGCATTCCTATACGTGGACTGCTGCACGATTTATCAAAATTTTCGCCAACCGAATTTATTCCCGGTGTAAAGTTTTTTCTTGGCACACGCAGTCCCAATGAAGAAGAACGTGCCACATTTGGACACTCTGTTGCTTGGATGCACCACAAGGGCAGAAACAAACATCATTTTGAATACTGGACAGATTACAACCCCCAAACCAAGCAGATTTCGCCTGTAAAAATGCCCATTCGCTTTGTTAAGGAAATGTTTTGTGACAGAGTTGCCGCAAGCAAGATATATCAGGGCAAAAATTACACCGATAATCACCCAATTGAATATTTTATGCGTGGAAAGACGAGAAGAAGTATTCATCCCGAAACTTCTGAGCTTTTGGAAGGATGGCTTGTTATGCTTGCCGAAAAGGGCGAAAATGAAACTTTTAAGCACATAAAAAATATAAAATAAGCCGACGGAGTATCCGTCGTCTTATTACGTTCATAAATTAGCAACCACAACCGCAACCATTGTTGCCAAATGTTGAACCGTTGTTGCCACAACCGCAGCAGCAAACGAGGATAAGGATTAAAATAATCCAAAGACAGCTGTTATCATTACCGAAGCACATACTTTTGCACCTCCTTTCCAAAAGTGTTATGTTTTGCTTGAGACTAATTGTGACTTAGTCGCAGCAGCAGTCATTACTACGGCTTAAAACATTGCCACATCCGCAGCTGTTGTTATCACCGCAGCAGCACACCAGAATAAGAATCAAAATAATCCAAAGACAAGAATTATTTGAACCCCCGAAGCAGCCCATAGTCTACACCTCCTGAAAAGAAATTCTTCTTAGTATCTTTTGTTTTTGTTTATACTGTATTATATGGCACAGTAGTGGATGTGTGATTTGTCCGAAGATAAATTTTTAAAATCCTTGACTTATGGATGCGGATAAAGTAAAATATAAATAGAAAAATAAAAGGGGAAAAAGTAATGAAAAACAGAGGAAAATTCATAGTATTTGAAGGTATAGACGGCAGTGGAAAGTCAACACAGATGAAAAAACTTACCGAAAGCCTTAAGGCAAAAGGAATTAAAACGCGACTGACATTAGAGCCCACATACGGTATGGTTGGCACGGTTCTTCATGATATTTTGTCGGGCAAAATAAAGGTAGACCCCAAAGTAACAGCGGCACTTTTTGTGGCAGACCGACTTGACCATATTACAAACCGGGACGACGGCGTTTTAAAAAGCCTTGAAAATGGCGAGACCGTAATCTGTGACAGATATTATTTTTCCTCGTATGCGTATCAAAGCACCGAGGTACCAAGCGCCTGGGTGGTTAATGCCACCTGCCTTTGTGCAGATACTTTGCGACCCGGTTGTACCATTTTTATTGATATAACTCCCCAGACTGCGATGGAGAGAATTCTTGCAAACCGTGATACTGTTGAAATTTACGAAACTGAAGAAAAGCTTA
>JAZRJT010000037.1:0-5761 GCA_045645905.1 Clostridia bacterium | reverse complement strand
TCGCTGGTGGGAATGCCGAACACCCAGGCCATGGTTGCCCAAATGACGATGGCCAGCATGGCCGCACACAGAACAATGATGACGGTTCGTCCCGAATGGTCTCCGAAGTTCACCATGCTCGTAATGGTTACGGCAACCTCGTTACTTATCTTGCTCATTACAAAAACGCCAAGGAAGTTGAACACTGCTGCCATAAGGATTGCCGCTTTTGGTGGCATACATCTTGTTACCACGCAAGTTGCAATAGCATTTGGCGCATCCGTCCATCCGTTTACCAAAATAACGCCGAGCGTCAGCATTACTGCCACGAACAAAAGCGGATTTGCCGTCATTTGATTCCAAAAAACTAAAATTTGGTCCATAAACACCTTCCCTTTAGTAGTTAGTTTTACATAAGCTGTGATATTTAGAAGCTTATTGCCTTATATTCTTGTAGCTTCTTAACATCACAAATTTACCCATTATAAAAAGTGTAACATTCAAATGGTTAAGATGCGGTTAAGAGTGAAAAACACAAAAATAGCAGATTCTACACTGGGTAAAATCCGCTATTCCTATATATTATCCGTATATAAACCAAAAATAGATATAAGCCGGAACAATAGCCGCTAATGTGAATGGAATACCGATTCTGAAGAAGTCCTTATTTTTAACGGTGTATCCGGCTTTTCTCAGAATGCCGATACCGGTGATATTGGCAGAAGCTCCGATAGGAGTACAATTTCCGCCGAGTGTAGCACCCGATAGCAGACCAAAATAAAGTAATGTCGGTTCAATTCCGAGCGCACCCGCAAGTCCGGTTACAACAGGAAGCATAGTGGCAACGTAGGGTATATTATCAATAAACGCCGAAAGCAGCACAGATACCCAAACAATGATAGTATAAATCAGGAATACATTTCCGCCGCCAAGCTTTGCCAGCAAATTAGCAGCCGCATCAATAACACCCATATGTGTGATACCGCCTATAACAAGGAATAATCCGAACAAAAGACCTATGGTTTCAAAATCAATGGATTTGAGCGGTTCTATTACACAGGTCAGTTTCCTGTTTTTAATGCAGGTATACATCAGTCCCACAACGAACAAGAATACGCAGATGAGTCCGTTAGTTATAGCAGGTTTATCCGGAATAAACGACGCTGTAATCAGAAGAACAATACTCAAAACAAGCAGAACGCTGGGGACATAATCTGTAACAACGGTTCTGTCGGTTTGCTTTTCGACCCTTGACTTTTCGCGACGGAACAGCCATGCGAGAATCAGTGCAGATACAACGGCACCAAGTTCAACCGCAAAGAAGATGCCGGGCTTTCCTTCATAGAAGAAGAAATCCAAAAAGCTCATGTCAGCATATGAACCAAGCATAATAGCTGTTGTGTCACCAACTAAGGTTGCAGCACCCTGCAGATTTGACGATACCGCAATGGCAATAATGAACGGAACGGGATTGGTTTTAAGCTTCTTGCATATTTCAAGTGCAATAGGGGCCACCATAAGCACAGTTGCCACGTTATCCACAAAAGCGGAAATAATTCCTGCGAATAAAGCTAGAGAAACCACAGCTATCTGCACGTTCGGAACTTTAGACATAACCATATCAGCAAGTAACGAGGGCATTTTACTGTCAATAAACAGTTTTACAAGTCCCATCGTTCCGGCTATCATCAAAAGCACGTTAAAGTCAATAGATCCAAAAATCTGATCTAAAGGTAACATACCACTTATAATGAAAACCGCGGCGGAAGCGAGGGCAATATAGGTTCTGTACTTACCGAAAGCAAGCATCAAAACATATGTAGCAGCGAATAAGGCAATTGCATATATCATAAAGAACCTCCTATTGTATGAAACCGATTTAATAAGTCGTATTTCATATCAAAAAATCATTTTATACATTATACCATACATGTAGTAAAGATTCAGTAAAGAATACAGGGGAATTTAATATAAAGTCAAGAAATCAGCATTTAATCCTCATCGTTCATCCGATATCCAACCCCAAGCTCGTTTACAATATAATTGTCTGCACCGGGCTTTGCGCCGAACTTTCTGCGTATATTTGCCATGTTAACCTGAAGCTTTTTAGTGCTGTTTAGGTCACTGAATCCCCATATTTCTCTTATGATAGAAGTATAGGTCATAACCTTACCAGAATGTTCGGAAAGCAGGGCTATTATGTTATACTCAGTCTGTGTAAGTTTTATCTCATTTCCTTCAATAAACACCCGTCTTGCATCATAGTCTATGACAAGACCGTTTGATTCAAACCTGCCACCGGGATATCTACCTTCATCAGCACTGTGTCTTGCATTTCTGAGTGTAGAGCGAACTCTTGCCACAAGTTCTGCTGAACTGAAAGGCTTTGTTATATAGTCATTGGCACCAATGTCGAGTGCACCAACCTTATCGATATCTTCCGATCTTGCAGAAAGTACGATAATCGGTGTAAGTGATTCCTTGCGAACATTTTTTAGAAATGTCATTCCGTCAAAATCAGGAAGTCCAAGGTCTAAAATAACCAAATCCGGTCTGTGAGATGCAAACATCATTTCACCGTTTTGACAGTTCTTTGCCGTAATTACCTGATAACCGTTTGTTTCCAAAAGGGCTTTAAGCAGGTTATTTATATTCTCCTCATCTTCGATAACGAGGATTTTGTATTTGTTATTGTTCGTCATTTTCATAATCCTCCGTATCCAGCGTAAAGCGGAATAAACATCCGCCGTCTTTTAAGTTCTCGGCGTGGATATCTCCGCCGTGTGCCTTGATGATAGAAGAGCAAACCGAAAGACCAATGCCTGCATTATTCTTCTTGCCATCTGACGGAGCTGCACCTCTCGAATAGAATCCCGTAAAGATATCTTTAAGCTTGTCTTCCGCAATGCCGCAGCCATTATCACTTATTTCAAAAATCGCTTTGCTTGAAATAGTAAATACTTTCAAATAGATTCTCGTCATTCCTTCTGCATGCTGAACTGCATTTTCAAGAATATTTATAGCAACCTGCTCTATAAGCAGTACATCCATTGGAATAACAACAATATCTTCTGGGATATCTACAATAATCTTTTGATGTGGATATCTTTTTGCAAATCTTACAAGTATGGAATCGACAAGCTCATCAAGCACAATTGGAGTTTTTATCAGTTCTACTTTTGCACTGTCAAGCCGCGTAACAGCCAAAAGATTTTCAACAATACGGCTGAGCCATTCGGAATCCTCTTTAATTCCTGAAATCATTTGTTTGCATCGTTCACTACTGAAACTGTTGTAATTATCAAGAAGCGCCGAGCTTGAGCCGTAAATGGTGGTAAGAGGAGTTCTCAAATCGTGCGAAACAGCTCTTAAAAGATTTGCTCTCATTCTTTCCTTATCACTTTCAGCTTTTATAATCTCCTGCATTTTGACCTTTGTTGTAAGGCTGCATGTAACAATTGTAACCACAAGCAGGATTATTGCCGATATAATGTTTTCAGGAATTGTGAAATCAAACGCAAAAAGCGGAAAAGTGAAGGCAAAATTAACTGCCAGAACACTGACAAGGGCAGCGATAATTCCATAGATATATCCCGTTGTGATAACGGAGGTTAAGAACACTCCTAAGACAAATATTGCAGGGATAAGAGCATTATCTGCATATATGTATTGTATAATCAGACACAAAACAAAGCACATACAAAGAATTGCACCCGTAAGCAATGTGTTTTTTAAAATTAAAGATGATTTCTTCATACATCCATCTCCTCATTTTTATTATACCGCTATATGGTTAAGATGCGGATAAGGATAGTTTTTAAGGTTTTAATTTTTATATATTAATTTTTGCGCTAATTTCTTTCTTTACACAAATCAGCAAAACGACTGCGAGGAGTGCAGATAGTACCGATGTTCCAAACAGGTTGAGCCATATTCCGTCAAGACCTAAACTCCAGAATACTCCAAGTATAACTACGGGAAATACGAGAGCAGTCGCAACAGACATAATCGTTGCATGAACAGGTTTCTCAATAGCACTGAGAAAGCTTTGAGAAGTAATGGCTATCCAGCGGAACAGATATGCAAAGCAGAACAGCTTGATAGCGTGCGCAGAAAGCTCAAGCAATCTGACATCCTCGGCATTTGCAAACAGCGATGCAAGTGGCCGTGAGAAAAAGAACATAATTGCTGTTGACACTACACTGACTATGTACGTTCCGGCATAGCAGCATCCGGCAATTCTTTTTACTCTGTCATAATTTTCAGCACCCCAGTTGTATCCGATTGACGGAGAAAGTGAATCACTCAAGCCGTATAAGAGTGGCTGACACATATCGCTTGTATACATCAGGACGGCATAAGCCGCTACCGCTGATGTACCGCCTCCGGCACCGAGATATTTTACACCGAGCGTCATTAGTGATATGTTCATAAGTATTGATGTAACACGACCCGCCACATTACTCAAAAACACAGGCAAACCGCAAGCTACAATTCCCTTAATCATTACTTTGCTAAAGGCAGGCTTTGTAAATTGCAAGAGTGTTTTTCGTCTTATAAACGGAATTATTGCAACAAAGGAGCAAAGACACATTGAAAGCGATGTGGCAAGTGCGGATCCTGCAACATCCATTTTCAGTACAACAAGAAACAAAACCAAGAGTGCCACAGTTACAAAGTTTGAAGCAACATTGATTGTCATACTTGTCTTTACATATCCGCTGATACGCAAATAATTATCCATTGCAAAGAATATCGTACAAAGCGGACCGCATAATGCAAAGGTTCTTAAATACCTTACCGATGTATCAAGCAAGGCATTGTCTGCACCCATCATACGGCAAAGCGGTTCTGCCGCAAAGAACATAATGCTTCCTATTATCACAGATGCAATAAAAATCATAATAATAGAACAGGAGAAAACATTGTTGGCTGTCTTATTATCTTTTCGTCCAAGTGCGATAGATATAGGAACAGAAGCACCTACGCCAATAAGATCGGCAAGTGAGAAGTTTATCATTACAAGAGGCATCGCTATGTTTACCGCAGCAAAAGCGCTCTCACCAAGCTTATGCCCGAGAAAAGCACCTTCAAAGATGCTATATATCGACATGGCAAACATACTAATCATACCCGGCAACGCCACAACAAAGAATAACTTCCAGGGATTCATTGTGGCATACATTTTTTCTGTATTATTCATTTTTCTAATATAAGTCCTTTCACAGTTGATTGATTTTCTCCTTAAGGTCTTTTAAAAACCTTTCGTTAAGCTCCAGATATTTCTGCACATCTTCATCAGGCCAAGCAGAAAAGACATCATCTTCAACTTGCATTAAATGAAGCACTGTTTTCCCGGCAAGTTCTTCGCCTTTTTTTGTCAAAATGACATTTTTTGTTTTGGGAGATGCCTGATTCAGTTTGATTAAACCTTGCTCTTCCATATTTCGTAGTGCAGAATTGATAGTCTGCTTACTGATACCTGTCATTTTCACAACTTCGCTTAACGGACAGTTATTACCCAAATAGCAAATAGTATAAAGAATAAACTGTGTGCTGTCAGCAAGACCAAATTTTAATGCCGCATTGTGATACACAGCTTCAATCTCTCCTTGAATGTGATTGCACCGCTTCATATTTTGTGAAATTAAATGTTCCATAATGTCCTCCTTGGCACGAAATCATACCACAATATTATAGTATGATTTCGTACCATTGTCAATGCAAACAAAAAATTTTCTTAAAATGCTTTTGCATAAATTAAAGCGCCGCTTAACAGTGC
>JAZRJT010000036.1:0-15223 GCA_045645905.1 Clostridia bacterium | reverse complement strand
TCATATTGTATACCACCTGAGCAACATTTGCACGAACAGCGTTTTCGTCGGGTTGCTGGTTGGTTTCATCAAGCAAGCCGCATTGTTCTGCAACCTCGACATAGCCTGAATACCACTTTTCGCCCTCTATATCTTTTGCTTCACTTTCCTTACCCACAGCACACACCGACATTTTTGCAATCTGTGCCATAGTAACTTTATCAGCCGGAGCAAAAACCCCTTCTTCCATACCATTTATAAGACCTAGTTCATAACAGAACGAGATATAAGCACGGCCCCAATAACTCTCGGCAACGTCATCAAAGGGTATTTCCCCCGCGACATATGTATCCTTGTTGTAACCAAGGGTCCTTGCCATAAGGGCACAGAACTCCGTTCGGGTAATCTCCTTTTCGGGGCAAAAGGTGCCGTCATCGTATCCGGCAATAACCCCAAGGTCTGTAAGGTGCATTATCGCATCATAGTTGGTATGAGTATGCTGAACATCAGGGAACTCTGCTGCAAAAACACCCTGCGTCAATGCAAGCAATATAAATATAATGTCCAGCAATATCGCAAGTGTTTTTTTCATTTTGGATATTCCTTTTTTATTTGACAGTATTCCGAATACTATTATACATTACTTTTTGTTGATTTTCAATAGAATTTAAGAAATATTTTTTTGAAAAATGTAGAAATAAAGATAGATTTATCCCGCAATATTAACAAACTTTATTACAGAAATGTTAAATGTTGGTTACAAAGCATAGATAAGAATAAAGAAGGTATAAATATGCGTTCCCCGTCCCCAATGGGGAACGCATACTCTTAGGGGCACATCCCCTAACCCCTAACCCCTAATTTTATTATAAGCGGACAAAACGGACATTTCGGACAACTTTTACAAGATTACGAATAAAATTCGTAATCCGACGTTCTAAAAAAAATATAAGAAAAAATTGATGCGAAAAAAGTCGAAAAGCCGAATAGAAAGCACAGAACAACAGACAACAACGGCAACCAAAGACAAAAAATACTCTAGCTACGGGTTTTAAATCGGTTTTTGTGAATTTTTTGTAAAAATTGCACAAAAAACTTGCAATTTAAAAAATAAAGCGGTATAATGTTAAGGTGTTATGGTGGGAAATTATTTATTCTTCCTTTTTTAAGTTATTTTGTTCAACTTCCCACGTTTTAAAGTGTTACACGGAGGTATCCAGATGCAAAACAGAATATTTCAGAACACATGCAATCAGTTGAAAAAGGACATTCACAGAAAAATCGGTATTATGGACGACAGTGGATATATTGTCGCCTGCAGCGATGAGACCAAGGTTGGCCATCAAAACGAGGCTGTAATTGCTCATTTCGAAACAAATAATGACGAATATGTCGGCGGAGGCTATGTTTTCCGCAAAATCGAAACCTGCAACAAAAACACATATGTTGTTTTTTGCGAAGGCACCGACGAGCTTGCCAAAGGCTATGCAGCCTTTCTTGGCACTCACTTTTTGACAATCAAACAGTACTATGACGAAAAGTATGACCGCAACAGCTTTATGAAAAATGTCATCTTAGACAACGTGCTTCCCAACGATATAATTTACAGAAGCCGTGAACTTAAACTGTTGGTTGACTGCGAAAGAGTTGTCTTTCTTATAAGAACTCACAAAAACGTAGATGTTTCTATGGTAGATATCCTTCAAAGCATTTTCCCAGACAAAACAAGGGATTTTGTCATCCGCATTGATGACCGCGATATTGCCATTGTTAAAGAAGTGAAGTCCGGCACCGACACAAAGGAAATAATCAAACAAACTCAGGAAATGCACGACACCATTAATTCTGAGGCTATGGTTAAAATATCCGTTGGTATTTCCACAGTTGTTGACTCCATTCAGGAGCTTGCCCGTGCATACCGCGAGGCAAGAATTGCGTTGGAGGTAGGCAAGGTTTTTGACACCGAAAAGAACATCATCAGCTATGACAACCTTGGTATCGGCAGACTTATTTACCAATTGCCCACCACTCTTTGCGAGCTGTTTTTAAAGGAAGTTTTCAAGAAGGAATCCATTTCTGTTCTGGACAGTGAAACCATCTATACCATTCAGAAATTCTTTGAAAACAACCTGAACGTTTCGGAAACCTCAAGAAAGCTGTTTGTGCACAGAAACACATTAGTTTACAGACTGGATAAAATCAAAAAGCTCACAGGTCTTGACCTGAGAGAATTTGACGATGCCATCATATTCAAGGTAGCTATGATGGTTAATAAATATCTTACTTCAGAGCCCACAAGAATTTAATCTGTGGGTGGTTGCCTGCCCGCGGCAGTGCAGAAAGGCCAAGCAAGAATTATGATTGAATTTAAAAATGTATCCAAAACTTATGAAGACACCGGAGTGCGCGCCCTTGACGATGTTTCATTCTTTATCGAAAAAGGTGAATTTGTCTTTCTGGTAGGCCCCTCAGGTGCAGGTAAATCAACCCTGACAAAGTTGATTATCAAAGAGGAAAATCCCAACAATGGCGAAATCATTGTCAATGGAATGAATCTTTGTGAACTTCCTAAAAACCGTATTCCTTATCTAAGACGAAATATAGGAATGGTTTTTCAGGATTTCAGACTGCTCCCCAATAAAACTGTATACGAAAACGTTGCTTTTGCAATGCAGGTTATCGGTGCTTCACGTGCCGAAATCCGCCGCAACGTCCCCAATGTTTTATCATTGGTAGGGCTTGCACACAAAGCAAGAATGAAACCGGGACAGCTTTCGGGCGGCGAACAGCAAAGGGTGTCACTTGCCCGTGCTTTAGTAAACAAGCCTCCGGTAATCATCGCCGACGAGCCCACAGGCAATCTTGACCCCGACACAGCAAACGAAATTATGCAGTTGCTTGTCGATATTAACAAACGCGGAACCACTATGATTGTTGCCACCCACGCAAAGAACTTTGTTGACGAAATGCATATGAGAGTTCTTGCCATAGAAAACGGCAATCTGGTTCGTGACGAGGAAGAAGGTGCTTACGGCTATGATATTTAGAAATCTTAAATACTTCATCACTCAGGGTTTTAAGGGTCTTATATCCAACAGTCTTATGACACTGGCATCAATCGGTATTGTTATTGCAAGCCTTGTGCTTTTTGGTTTTTTTGTTCTTTTTGGAATGAACCTTAACTCTGTTGGTAACCAAATAAAAGAACAGTGCGAAATTAATGTATATATGCCCAATGAAATGAGCCGTGATGACGTTCGTGCAATTGGCAGTAAGCTTGGTGAAATACCTTATGTCAAAGAGGCTCAGCTTTACACCAAGGAAGAACGTCTGCAAAACTACAAAGAGGGTGTTTATCACGAACAGGCTGAGGTTATAAATACTCTTGAAGAGGACAACCCCCTGCGAGATGCATATATCCTTGCCCTTGAAGATGTTACCAAGGCAAATGAAGTCGCCGAGGCTGCATCAAAATTTGAAGGCGTCGAAGATGTTGTCAACCGGCAGGATTTAATTCAGCAGATTCTTTCAATCACCAACACCATACAACACGTCAGCATTTGGCTTTTACTTATACTGGCGGCAATTTCGGTTTTTATTATTTCCAATACTATAAAGCTGGGAATGTTCTCAAGACGTAAGGAAATAAACATTATGAAATTTGTTGGTGCAACAAACTGGTTTATAAGATGGCCCTTCATTGTTGAAGGTATGCTTCTTGGGGCAGTCGGTGCTTTGATTGCAACCGTTATTGTAATGTTTGGTTATGGTTCGGTGCTTCCTACCGTTCAGGAATTTATGGGCAACATTGCCCTTCTTGAATCTTCCGAGGTTATTAATGTTATTATTTTTGCTTTCCTTTTTATGGGAATCGGCATCGGTATGATAGGCAGTGCAATGTCTATAAGAAAGCATCTGCATGTTTAAAATACAAACGAATCAGGAGTGATTTAACTTGAATAAAAAAATAACCAGAATAGTTTCAGCAATTATTGCCGCACTTATGATTTTTGGTTTAATTGCCTCTGTTGCGCCTATATTTGTTTCAGCCTCTCAGGCAGAAATAAACAAACAACAGCAAAAAAAGAATGAAGCTCAGCAAAAACTTGACAGTACACGAACCAAGCGTGCCAAGACACTTCAGAATATGGAACTGCTCGAAAAGGAAGCCGGGGATATCCAGGCAAAAATTGATGCGGTAAACGCCAAGATTGCCGAAACTGACAAATCCCTTGCAGAGCAACAGGTAAAGCTTGATGCTGCAACCAAAAAGGCTGAAGCACAATATGCCCTTTTTAAAGAACGCTTTCGTGTTATGTGCGAGCAAGGCGATGTAAGTTATATTGAAATGCTGCTTTCAGCAGAAAATTTTGGGGATTTTGTTGACAAGGTTGAAATTGTAAAAGAAATTTCACAACACGATAAAGACATATTTGACAAAATGGAAGCAAACCGACTTGAGATAGAAGCAGCACGCGACGAAATTGCAGATTTAAAGGAAACTCAGGAGGCTTCAAAAAGCGACTTGAGTTCTCAAAAGGCGGCACTTGTAAAAAAGCAGCAGGAACAGCAGGCGTATATGAAAGAGCTTGAAAACGACGCTGCCACCTACCAGAAAATTATCGACCAGGCAGATGCAGCAATGGAAAGTCTGCGACGCAGTATTTCAGGTTCGCTCAGTTCCTCCTCTCGTGGCAAATCGTACGTCGGCGGTGAATTCACCTGGCCTACCCCAAGCTGTCACTACATAACCTCGCACTTCTCGCCCAGAAGAAAAAATCCGGTATCAGGCATTTATAAAAGACACACCGGTACTGATATCGGTGCGGCATACGGCACAACAATCGTTGCGGCAAATTCAGGTACTGTTACTCTGGCGGGTTGGAATTCAGGCTACGGTAACTGTGTAGTCATTGACCATGGTGGCGGCAAAGCTACCCTTTATGCACATATGAGTTCTTACAGTGTATCAAGAGGACAAAGCGTTCAAAAAGGTCAGCAAATCGGCCGCGGAGGCTCAACAGGCAACTCCACCGGTCCCCACCTTCATTTTGAAGTGCTGATAAACGGTGCGGCGGTTAACCCAATGCAGTTTTTTAATTAAAAGGTAATTAAATTATCCTTGTCTGCATAGGATATGTTATATATGCTTCATCCCTTCCTTATGTGAAGGGATGAACTTTGTTAAGAAAGGTCAGTAAGTTATGTATATAAAAAAATCTGTTCTGGTTATATGCGCAGTAGCATTAATTATTGTTTCAGCTCTGGGAACGGTTATGGCTGTAAACCCTTTTGGTGCATTGCGTTTTGCAGAATTTTTAAAATTCAACTTAGGCATTGCTGTCCTCGAAAATTTATATTATGAAAATGTTGATACCGAAAAACTTCTTGATGGCGTTCTCCTTGGAGCTTCATCTAGTGTTGAAGACCCCTACACCATTTATATGAGCAAAGACGAGGCAGCCAGCTTTGTTGAAAATATGGAATCTGATGACTACTCAGGTGTGGGTCTGTATATCACCGCCGGCAAAGAAGGCGAAGGCGTGATGGTCATTTCGCCCCTTGCAGGCTCTCCCGCAGAAAAAGCAGGCATTGCATCCGGAGATATAATTCTGAGCGTAGACGGACACTCGGTTATCGGGGTAAATGTCGACAAGGTTGCATCGGATATGAAAGGCCCTGAAGGAACCGATGTTACACTCACCATTCTGAAAAAATCCTCAGGGCAAACAACAGATATAAAGCTTACCCGCGCCACCATTAAGCGCGAAACCGTTTCATCCAAAATGCTTGACGAACAAAATGCATATATTAATATAAGTCAGTTTGGGATTAACACATATTCCGAATTTGTACAGCACTACAATTCTCTTATAAAACAAGGTATGAAACGTCTTGTAATCGACCTTAGAAATAATCCCGGCGGCTATATGGAAGTTGCTGTTAACATTGCGGATTCTTTTATTGACGATGGTGAGATTGTCTATACTCTTGATAAAGACGGTGACAGACGTGATTATACAGCAACTGCGGGCAAATCACAACTACCTATGGTTGTACTTACAAACGGCGGAAGTGCCAGTGCCAGCGAAATACTTGTTGGTGCCCTGCGTGCATATGATATTGCAACCATCGTAGGCGAAAAAACTTTTGGTAAGGGTGTTACACAAATTCCGTACAAATTCTGGGATGGCAGTATTATGAAAATCACCGATTCAAAATATTACACCCCCGACGGCGTGTGTATTGACCATCAGGGAATTACCCCCGATGTTGAGGTCAAAATGAGCATTGACGACTATAGCTTGATTGATGAGGCTGATGTAAGCCGTGATATACAGCTGAAAAAAGCCATTGAAATTCTGGAGGAAAATTAATTCTGATACAGGAGAGTTTTCGCAGTGCAAATTGGTATTATTTCTGAATGCAGGATAAAGCCCCGAAATCCTTTTAAAAGATACCGCCGAGAATTGATATTCAGTGAAAAAAATCCTTTTGAACTTATTATCGTAAGAATACCCTACACGATTAATGAGATTGATAAAATATCGCCCCGCCGTATAGAAAGAGCCGCTTTAAAGGCTGAAAAAATTTTAAAAAAATCAGGAGCAGATAAAATAATATTTTCAAATTTACTGAGGAAATATTCCGGGGTTGCAACCGACTCTATAAATCAGATTTTCTATACCCTTATCCCGCATTGTATAAGGAGTATTGCTCCAAAATGCAATATATTTTCCCCTGACTGCAGAATTTGCATAAAGACTGCTGAAATGGACAGAATAACTGAGCGTCTTGCCACAGAGCTATGCTATGACACAAAAAAGTTGATTATATGTACGCCTGACAGTCACGACGCTGAAAGTTTTCAGGAGTGGTTTTATGACGAAACCGGTTTTTTTGCAGAAATTACCGGCAAGTATACAGCAGATGCCGAAATTATGATTGATTTATATCAGCCTTCGGTCAGAATAGGTCGCGACGTCCTTATTGACGGCATACGGTTTGACTTTGATATGAACGGTTGCGATGTGAATTTTCTTGAAGTTGCGGCGTGTATAGACGGATTTACTCCGTCGGATAAAATTTCTGCCTGGATGATGGGTAAAAAAAAGTTGACTTTATGAGCAACTTGATATATAATATATAAATTGTATGCGACAAAGGTGCTTTACAGGCTCACGGTAAGGCTGGACAGGACTATTATGTGAGCAGGAAGGCCAAGAAATAAAATGGATAACAAACAGATTTTACTTACAGATGCAGGACTTTTAAAGCTTGAACAGGAGCTTGAAATGCTTAAAACTCAAAAACGTCAGGAGGTTGCTGAAAAAATCAAGGTCGCACGCGGCTTTGGCGATTTGTCTGAAAACTCTGAGTATGATGCAGCTAAAGAAGAACAGGCTCAGGTTGAAGCACGAATTGTTCATCTTGAAAATATGCTGAAAAATGCTAAAGTAATTGATGAGGACGATATCGACCTTAACATTGTCAGCGTGGGTACTCGTGTAAAGGTTTATGACGAGGAATTTGACGAAGAGCTTGAATACAGCATTGTTGGCTCTACTGAGGCAGACCCCGACCTGAACAAAATTTCCGACGAATCACCCGTGGGACGTGCTCTTATTGGAAAGACGGTCGGTGATGTGGTTGATGTTGAAACCCCCGGCGGTACCATTCAGTTTAAAATACTCAGCATAGACAAATAGATAGGAGAGAATTACAAATGAGTGAAAACAACGTACAGAATGAACAAATGCAGCAGCAGGATATAGGCGAGCTCATAAAGGTAAGACGCGACAAGCTTGCACAGCTTCAGGAAGAGGGCGAAAATCCCTTTGATGTGACAACTTACAATCAGGAGTATCACACAACAGATATCATAGATAACTTTGACAAAATGGAAGGTACTCAGGTTTCAATCGCAGGCCGTCTTATGTCAAAGCGTGTTATGGGTAAGGCTTCATTCTTTGACCTTCGCGACAGAGATGGCAAGATTCAGCTTTACGTTACCCGTGACGATATGGGTGAAGACGTTTACAAAAAGTTCAAAAAGCTTGACATTGGCGACCTTGTTGGTGTTACAGGTGAAGTTTTCCGGACACAAAAGGGTGAAATCTCCGTTCGCACAAACGGTTATACTTTGCTCAGCAAGTCCCTCCACCCCCTTCCCGAAAAATTCCACGGAATGACCAACACCGACCTGAGATACAGACAGAGATATGTTGACCTTA
Organism: Clostridia bacterium; assembly: GCA_045645905.1. Taxonomy (GTDB): domain Bacteria; phylum Bacillota; class Clostridia; order Monoglobales; family Monoglobaceae; genus SIG440. The sequence continues at coordinate 7,010 of JAZRJT010000036.1, read as the reverse complement.
TTATGAACGAAGAAGTAAAGGATACTTTTGTTAAACGTTCAAAGATTATTTCTACCATACGTAAATATCTTGACGCTCAGGGATTTATCGAGGTTGAAACACCAATGCTTGTTTCAAACGCAGGCGGTGCGGCAGCACGTCCCTTTGAAACTCATTTTAACGCACTGGGCGAGGATTTTAAGCTTCGTATTTCACTTGAATTGTACTTAAAGAGACTCATTGTCGGCGGACTTGAAAGAGTGTATGAAATCGGCAGAGTTTTCCGTAACGAAGGTCTTGACACCAGACATAACCCCGAATTTACTCTTATGGAGCTTTATCAGGCATACACAGATTATCACGGTATGATGGACTTAACCGAAAATCTGTTCCGTCACGTAGCTCTTGAAGTTTTGGGCTCAACAAAAATTTCGTACAATGGCATTGAGATGGATTTGGGCAAACCCTTTGAAAGAATCACAATGGTTGATGCTGTTAAAAAATATGCAGGCGTTGACTTTAACGAAATCAAAGACATAGATTCCGCACGCAAGGCTGCAGACGAGCATCACGTAGAGTATGAACCTCATCACAAAAAGGGCGATATTTTAAACAGCTTCTTTGAGGAATATGTTGAAGAACATCTGATTCAGCCTACATTTGTAATGGATCATCCTATTGAAATATCACCTCTTACAAAGAAAAAGCCCGACAATCCCGACTATGTTGAAAGATTTGAGTTCTTTATGAACGGTTGGGAAATGGCAAACGCATATTCAGAGCTTCACGACCCCATCGACCAGAGAGAAAGATTTAAGGCTCAGGAAGAGCTTCTTGCTCTTGGCGACAAAGAGGCAAATACAACAGATGAAGACTTTATGCGGGCACTTGAAATCGGCATGCCCCCGACAGGTGGTATAGGCTACGGCATCGACAGAATGACAATGCTCCTTACCGATTCTGTTGCAATCCGTGATGTACTCCTCTTCCCCACAATGAAGCCGTTGGATAAATAATTTGGCTTAAAACAGGCTATTTCAGGCATTTTACAAGGTTGATATTTGTTATTTTACGACAGAGTTACGACAAATGACGAGCCTTGATATAGTAAACCATTAGGACATTATCACTATTATTTGGTGATGGTGTCCTTTTTGTTTGTCCGGATAGTTTACATTTGCTTTTACAAGACAAATCCACATATCCGCTATATCTGATGTTTTCACATATCAGGTTGTATTTGGAAATATCGAAGCAAAATATACTATTATTCACACCGCCCCTTCTGTAAAACATTATCGAACATACAACGATTTTGCTAAAATGTCAAAAATGGCTTAAAATAAGGCTTTGTAGGGTGTTTAACATTTGACGGAGCGGAACATTAAAAGCCTGAAAACGCCTAAATGACAGGGTTTTGTCGAACTCACTTACGAACTACTATAAATTTTGCATGAAATTCGCCAAAAATATTGAAAAATTTGACTATTGGTGATATAATAATTATGCTACATAATTATACTTACAATGGAGTAAGTATAGTTATTTGTCACAAAGTGTATGCTAATCAGGTAAAAGCATACACTCTGAAGATTATAACTTTGTGACAAAGTATGTAAGTATAAGTGTGTAGCAACCTTATGTCAGAGCCGTATGTTTTTCGTGCGTAGCTCTGAAATATGGGCTACGCATTTTTTATAATTATTTAGGAGGGTTTCTCATGAAAAAAATTGTAGCACTAACAATAGTTTTAGTATTGTTGCTCGGGGTATTCACGTTTGATGCATCAGCACAAGAAACTGCAAATGTTATTTTAAATGGCACAAAATTGAACTTTGATGTGCCGGCACAGATTGTAAATGGGCGAACGCTTGTTCCCTTTAGGGCTATATTTGAATATTTAGGTTTTGAAGTTTATTGGGATGATGATTTACAAGTGGCAACAGGAGTACGAGTGGATGAAAATTTGATGGTAGGATTTCAAATTGGTTATCCAGCGGTATTTACTGCCCCCTATAATGCTGTGGAAAGTATTCAAGAAAAAACAATAGATGTTCCAGCGCAGCTAATTAATGGAAGAACACTAATTCCTTTACGTGCATTATCAGATAGTATTGGTGCTAACATCAAGTGGGATGACAATACATGGACGGCAATAATTGATTATGACTCTGATATAAAATTAGATGATGTAAATAATATTGAGAAATATTTAAATAAAAAGTATTCAAGTGTAACCATTGGAGAAAAAAATTATCCCGTCAAATTCTCTGTTAGCCGAAATTATTTAAATGACTTTCAGTGGGATATAAGAATTGAGCCAACAATAGGTTTAAGCAATGAGGTGATTATGCCTCTAACAATTGAATTAACAACAGTTTCGAGAGAAGAAAAACAGACTATTGTTGATTCACTTAAAGCGTTTTTTGAAAAATTAGGTACGGATATAATAGATCATTTTCCTAATTACAAAATATTAGGATGTATTGATAAGAGCTTTTATAAATATCCAGCTATAAAAGAAGATTATGTTAGACAAATTTATTTCAGTTGGTCGAACTTCGATTATGATATCTTGGCGGATAATGATGAATTAAAAGCGACGAATGAGTTTAGATGGTTATACTCTGAACATGATTCTGTTGGAAGATTGGATTATAATAATTACTTTGATGAAGTAGAGGTTAATACTCCTGTAACAATAGAAAATGATTTTGACAAATTTGTTGTAAAGGATTTTGCATATAAGGATAGTCGGATTACGAACGAAGAAGGGACTGTTGTATATGTAGAGTACGAAGCAACTACAAACGGAAATGGTTTTGCTTATATTAATTATTATGATAAAAATGGGGTTTTGTTAGACAAGGAGTATAATTATTTCTATCAAGGTAAAGAAAAATATTCGGGTAGTTGGCCAATTGGTACTACGAATATTGTCATTTCAGCGAAAGCAGATATGTTTGAAAAAAATGAAAATACTGAGATAACAGCTAACACTCCATTTGAAATACCTGCTCAATACTTTTTCGAAGATGATTTTATAATAAACGATTGTTACTTTGTTAAAATGGAAGAATCTATAGGTGGCGCTTTCAAAGGATGTTATGATTATACATTTAATATTGATGCAACAGGGAGTGAATACGTGTATGCTAACTTTTTTGATGACGACGGAGTGTTTTTAGGAAGTGCATTTGAACGTATTTATGATGGTGAGAGTGAATACACGTTTAAATATATTCCAAAAGGAGCTTCCCATATCGAGTTTGGGGAAGAAGAAATCGTTAGAATAGATACATAATAACTCATATACTAAAGAATATGATGGGTTGTGACTGTCAAAGTATTAAATGTTTAAACGAGAATATAATGTGTCAAAAACGAATGTTTTTGGCACATTTTTCTTTATGGCGAAAAATAGGCAAAAATTTATCGAAAAATACTTCAAAAAACGTATCAAAAACTATTTACATTTTGACACGTTTATGATATAATATAGTTAATCAAAGAAAAGGGGTTGACTATTATGTTGGTTGGATATGCAAGAGTTTCAACAGATGGACAAAATTTAGACAGGCAGATAGATGCCTTAAAAGAAGTTGGTGTAGATAACAGGGTTTTATATCAGGAAAAAATCACAGGCACGAAAAAAGACCGCCATGAACTACAAAGAATGTTGGAAGAATTAAATGAAGGTGATACAGTAATCATTACTGACCTTACAAGAATTTCACGTAGCACAAAGGATTTGTTGGATATAATCGAAAAAATCAAAAATAAGGGTGCTACTATACGAAGTCTGAAAGACACATGGTTAGATACCACAAGCAACAATCCATACAATGCTTTCCTTTTAACTGTTATGAGCGGTTTAAGTCAGTTGGAACGTGATTTAATAAGCCAACGAACAAAAGAAGGTTTGGTAAGTGCAAAAGCGAGAGGGCGAAATGGCGGTAGACCGTCAAAACAAAATGAAAAAGGCGAAGTTGTAAAAGCATTAGCCAATAGCGGTATGAAAATCGTGGACATTGTAAAAGAAACAGGTTTATCCCGAAGTACAGTAAACAGGATTTTGAGAGATAACAAATAGAATCATACAATTTAAAAGTTGTATTGTATATTTACAACTTAAAAGTTGTTAGAAAGGAAAAACGGCAATGAAAAACAGTAAAAAAGACGAAAAAGTGTGTGCTTTGATTGATAAATTCGTAGAGGTACGAAAAGGAAAAGGATTTACACAAGCAAATTTGGCAGAAAAAAGCGGCTATAGTCAACAGGTGATTTCAAGAATTGAGAAAAAAATCAGTATACCACAAATAAATACTTTATGTGATTTGGTTGATGTTTTAGGGCATAAAATAACATATAAGCCCAAAGGAACTGCATCAACTGTAAAAAAACAAGAAGCAAAACCTGTTGTAACAGAAATAGATTTATCTTACATTCCTGACGATAGGGTTATTACATATACACAACTGAAGGAATATATTGATAGCGGTACAGGACAATATCACAAAGACAATATAAAAGATTTGGAATGGAATACACAACGAAGAAGTAGTGATTTTATATGTATGCCGGATGTAAATTATCATGCTAATGTGATTGAAAATGCTCTTGCCGAAATAAGAGAAATGTTTGATAAAGATATAATTAGCGAAAAAAGGTTGGAACGAATACAAGGCGATTTGCATTATGCTATGGAAACTTTTCAAGAGATAGTTTCAGATATTGAATCAGTTGCAGATTTTAGCATTGAATCACTTGTTGGAATAATTGATGATATAAACAATTATGACGATGATGAATTTGATGATGAGGAAGAATAAAAACTAAATAAACTTTTCAAATACACTTACTTTTAATTAAGTAGGTGTTATTTTTTTGCAAAAATTCAAAAAATCACGTTAAAAGCGTGTGAATTTCAAAACGCTTAAAATTCAATCAAAGTTGTTCAAAAAAAGAGAATAATCTTATGTAGAGAGTTTATGTGCAACAAATGTCTGAAAATTATAGGAGGGATTTTCAATGAATATTAAGAAAATGGCAGAATATTGCACAAATAATACTCAGGTAGGCTTTCACACAGGCAATGGTACAACGGATAATGCAGTAAATTATGATGTTGCCGAAAATAATAACATCATAAATTCATGTTATCCAAGAAAAGTCCGCAATTGTGATTGGTATGAATCCTACATAAGAGTAAATCCAAACAAAAACAACGACGGCTACATTTTGGATAAATATTCAGATTTCAAAAATGTGATGAAAACTGTTTTTGATGAAATTGGAGTAAATGATTTCAAATGGAAACGTCTTGATTTGAGTTTTAACACACTGGATGACAATAATTATTATGAGAACTACACAAAACTTAACAGACTATTGATAGCGTGTTTTGCGAGTGCAACAAATGATTTCAATACTTATGATACAAGAAACTTTTGGAGCGGATGCACGAAAAGTCTTGCTACTAAAAACAACTATCGTGAAATCGAATTTTATGACAAGCAAGATCAAACACAATGTAAAAGCCCGTATTATAGCAGACTTGAATTTAGAAGCTTGCGTATGCGTGGTGATATTGAAACTGAATTTTTGAAGATATGGTTTGACAGATTGGATAAGGCGGTACACGAATTTGAAAATGTGCAACACAAATTCAATCAACACATGGCAGAAATTTATTTGAATGACCTGAAAAAGAAAAAACGAGAACGTCAATTTTTGAGCATCAACAGTTTTTTGATGACAAGAAAAGAGTTTATTTTCACAAGCAGACAAATGAAAGACTTACTGATACTGATTGGCTTGAATGAAGAACAGGCAAAAAATAAAGCCTATAACTTTAAGAAGTTTCATAAAATTGAATATTTTAAGAAAACCGATTTAGAGACTATTGTTTCTGAAATTAAAGCAAGAATTACTGAATATTTTTCTAAATAATCAGTAGCAAGTTACTAATAATCAAAATATTAAGGAGTCGAAAAAGGCATTGATATATAAGGCTTTATAGACGATTTTCTTTAAAGCTAATTACCTAATATATATGTTAAGCATATATACATAAGTAATAGTTGCATATAACTTCTCTACAAAAATTATATGCAAAGGAGTAAAGTGCATTGGCACTAATATCTACCAATAAAATAATCTTTTCATTAGTGCTGATGGCACAAGTGATTAGAATGACAAGTTTTAAAACATTATCAAATACAGAAAAACATGTAAGATATAACAATATGAAAAACAGATGTGGAAAATACTATCAGTTGCAAAATCCACGTTATGAAGGTACATATATGTGTGATGAATGGTTAGAAAATAAGTACGAAACCTTTTTTGTTTGGTTGGATAACAACTATTATGAAATAGATGGTGAAACACAGATGGATATTGACAAAGATATTATTCAATATGGAAATAAGCAATATCATCCTGACTTATGTTTGGTAGTACCACATAGCGTAAATACATTCTATGAAACATTAGTGGTTGGAAAAACAAATATAAAGTATAATTCAAAGACCAGAAAATATCGTGTTGTAGTTATAGATAAAGACCGCCGTATTAGTTCAAATAGTATAGATACATATAACGAAGCATTAGATATTTATTGCGATATTAAACAAGGCATCCTATATAATAAGGCTAAAGCACTAAAAGATAAAGTACCTGAAAAGGTTTATAATGCTTTGATGAATACCGACATAAAGGCTATCAATCAAAAGTATTATATTATTGTTGAAGGTGAGGTGTAAGCCAATATGAGAAGAAATATTGAAATTCCTATTTGGGAACAGTATTCACAAACTATAGAAGAAGCGGCAGTTTATTTTCGTATTGGCGAAAATACGTTGAGAGAAATAATAAAAAATAATCCTGATGCAGATTTTTGGTTTTGGAACGGAAACCGTAAACAGATAAAAAGAAGATTGTTTGAAGAATTTATGGACAAGCAGAATGTAATTTAACTTTAATGTGTGGACGAATTGAGGTTGATATGGTATAATAGTTTCATACTA
>JAZRJT010000035.1:0-10495 GCA_045645905.1 Clostridia bacterium | reverse complement strand
AAGACCGCTTGGCCTCCCCGACTTCAGTTGGGTTAATAAGTTTACCGGATGAAAAAGAACTGCTAGAACTCATAGAAGAAATAAAGGAAAATCCGCTGAAAAGTGCGTAAACACGGCAAAAGCGGTGCAACCTTAATAGTTACACCGCTTTACGCTTAACAACTGTCCTTTAGAGTATGCCTCTAAACAAGTCGTTTTTTCTACATTTTATCAGTAGGTATATTCATTTCAGGCCTGTAAAAGAAGTCAAACAAAATTGCCAAATTTTCAACATCAATGTTTTCGTATATGGGTTTTTTGAATGTTTTTGCTCTGTCATAACCAAGGGTTTTATATATTGCATAAGCTGCATTGGCATCAGGTACATAATCATAGGTTGTATCATTAATATACTTCTTCATACTGGCAACAACCATATTACCAACAGTTATTGTATCTTTGTCGGTAAGCTGCGGAATTACAACTTCTTCCATAGTCTTAACAATTTCCTTCAGTTTTTTAATAAGTTCCTCTTGTGCAATATCTTCTAGGTTAATAGGCTTAAATACTTGTTCAAAGTCAACATCGACTATGCATTTTTCAAGCGCCATGCACGCCTCTCCGCGTGTTATAGGCTCAGTTGCCCTGAACTTTCCGCCATCTTCTAGAGTGAATACATAAGCCGAAATCATCTTCAAAACACTATCTTTCGCCCAATCGGATACCATATCAGATATTGTTGGAGTATGATACATATCGCCAAGCTTAAGTATTGAATTAAGCATCACACAAACCTGTTCACGAGTTACAGCCTCATTTGGAGCAAATCTGCCATTTCCCATTCCTTTGATATATCCTGCATTAACTGCAGCTAAAACATCGTGACGAAACCAGTCATTGTCAGCAACATCGGTAAAAATATTTTCTGACTCGACATAAAACATATACATCTTATTTATTATTGTGACAAACTCTGCACGCGTAAGGGTTGCTTTGGGTCTGAATGTCCCATCGTGAAAGCCGTTTATATAGCCCTTTTGCTGCATTACAGAAATTGCTTCGCCTTCCTCGGTTGTTATATCAACATCAGGGAAAGCCGCAGCAGACACTGACGCCATACAAATCACGATACAACCGAGCAAAATAATAGTTCTAAACAGACATCTATGTAATTTCATTAATTTCCACCTCTTTACACTCTACTCATCCAGTAAGGATAAATAATAAGCCTTTTTAAGATTTTTTTCGTTTTCATAAGCCGTTTGTATGGTTTTTATTATTGAAGTATCGGCATTTAAGCTTTCAAGCCCGGCTTTAAGTTCAGCCAGAATTTTCTCAACACGTGAATCACACTGATTCATCAGCCCAACTGCCGTGCCCATATGACGGCTGACAAGCTCCTTCTTGCCAATTAAATTTTTCTTTTCTTTAGGCAGGGCAGCATACTCCGCCTTAACCGTTGTCTCCATTTGTCCAAGCTGACCTAAATAATATGCTTTAAGACTGTAAAGCTCGACAGTTTTTTCACCAATAAGCTTATCTGCTTTTGGATTGTTTTTTGAAACCGGTTTTTTTTGAGAACTTTCGTATTTGGTATTAAGACTTGCAACAGCTTCTTCAACCGACAGCTCTCCCTTTAAAATCTGTTTTTCTTCTTCGGCAGTAAAGTCGCTTACAACATTAATATTCTGTTTTTTAAGGTCATCCTCAAGCTTTTTTTTGGTATCATCCATTTCTTTTGCAATTTCATCAGAAGAGCTTGTAGCCATTTTTACAACTGCACCGATATTATCGCGTTGCCAAATGCCCAAAGCAACAATTGTCAAAAGCAAAACTATAAGTATTGCCAACAAAAAAAGTTTCCATTTTTTCACAACATTACCCTCTTTTCAATTTAGATACATACAACTGATACAGAAAGATAAATACAGTACATCCAATAATTGTCCCCGAAAAATCAACAAAAACATCTGAGAGCTGAGCGCTTCGTCCTTCCACAAACAACTGTGTAATTTCGTCAATGACAGCACCGCAAAAACCCAGAAAAAATGTTAATAAAACGGTATACTTTTTATTACACGAATACGAAAAAAACAACAATCCGTGCAAAAATGCAAGAATAAAAAAATTAATAACGTGAGCTGTTTTCCGTATTAGAGTGTGAAATGGCTCTCCAAACAGCCACGATTTGCCGGTTTCTTCAGCTTGGTCAAAAATAAAAACCGAAACCTTATCAACAGCCTCCATAACTGCCCAGCTTTCAGCGCTGGACTTGGTTGCAGGAGTTGTTGAAAAGGATGTTATTATAAAATAATATCCTATCACAAGTATCCATAATATTATATTTTTAATATAAACCGAAATATTTTTATTCAAGCAGGAATATCTCCTTTACATCAAAAAGTTTCTAAACTTTCCTTTAGCTTGCTTTCCCAATAGAAAAAAGCACTCAACCCTTTGTCGCCCATTTTCTCATATATAATATCATAACCTTTTCTCAAGCGAGGCGGACGCAGTTCAAGATTGTGACAATCCGAGCCCATAAAGTTGATAAGACCCTGCTTTACCAACTTTAACGCTGTCCGTTTAGTCTGCTTATTCATAAGAAAAGTGCTGTTAATTTGAATTAGGGCACCGCAATCCTTTAGTTTACGCAAAACCTCTGCAGGTTCATCCTGCTGAAACTCAAAATATCGCTCCACATGGGCGATAACAGGCTTAATTCCACGTGCTGAATAAAGTTTCTTTAAAGTTGTATAAAAATACCCCGACCAAGTTAAAAAAGGCATCTCGATAAGCATATACGGTGTCCCGCTTATACACAACTTTTCGATATTATCCATAGTATAAAGCCCCGGCAAAAACTCAACCTCAGCACCAAGAGCAATTAAAGGTCTTTCCTTGTCAGTTGCAACAAGAAGGCTTTCAAGAGACTTCTTGCGTAATTCTAAAAAACTCTCGATTTCTGTACCGTCGATATAAAAATGGGGAGTTGCAACAATTGTATCAACTCCCTCATTCGACAGTATACCAAGCATTTTTTTGCTTTCATCAACACTGCTGCTTCCATCATCTAACTGGGGAAGTAAATGTGTGTGTATATCTATCATAAATTTCTCCATATTTCCGGTCAGACGACCTGAAATTAATATTTATATGGACTCCGTCCGTAACCACTATAGCTGCTGTAACTGCCATAACGATTGTAGTTGTACTTACCATATCCCGCTGAACGACGGTTTTTTCTTCCGTCAGACATATAGTGACGATAATACTTTCTTTTATTATCATTTTTATATTCGCCATTGCTTCCAAATACAACACCATTCAGCACAAAGCCAAGCACCTTAGAGCCGGCAAATTTAATCTGTTTAAGTGCATAACGGAGTGCTTCTTTATCGGTAGAGTTCTGCAAAGCAATCAAAACAATACCATGAACATATTTCGAAACAACAATTGTATCAATAACCAGATTTACAGGCGGTGTATCGAGGAAAATATAGTCAAAATCTTTTTCAAGCTTTTCGATAAGTCTGCCCATATTATCAGCACTAAGAAGCTCCACCGGGTTGGGCGGAATGTTACCTGCAGTAATAACACTGAGATTATTGTATGTTGTTTTGTGAATAATTTCATCCGAATTATTAAGGCCAACAAGATAGTTGCTTAGACCCGGAGCATTAGGCACATCAAGAAGTCTTGCAAGGTTTGGACGTCTTAAATCACAGTCTATAACCAAAACCTTGGCATCCATTTCGGCAAAGGTAATAGCCAGATTAAGGCAGTTTGTACTTTTACCCTCAGAGGCAAGAGCACTTGTAATAACTATCTTTTTACATTCATCCGAAGGCAATGAAAAAATCAAGTTTGTTCTGAGTGCCTTATATGCCTCTCTTACATGAAAGGAAGTTTTATTGTTAAGAATTTTGTCACGAATATCCTCAAAATCCTGAGCCATTTGAATCTTCTTTTTCTTTCTGGCAATATTGCTGGGTATCTGTCGCATTTTCTGGAACCAGTTCATTTGCGGCTGCTGTTCGGATACCTGATTAATATTATTTTCTGTCATTTCCCTTTGCCTCCTTTCTCGCATATTCGTATGTCTTAGATCCACGTCTGTATGAATAATAGCCTGTTTTACTTGTCATATTTGCATCCGAAATATCAGGAATGACACCTAAAATAGGTATTTTAAACCACTGCTCAAGATCGTCCTCGGTTTTAATTCTCATATCAAAAATTTCTTTAAGAATAACATATGCGCTGGCAAAAAGGAAACCAAACACCAAACCAACAAGCATATTTTTCTGGATATTAGGAGCAACCCTTACCCCCTCAACCGCATAGTCAACAACCTTAACCGAGCTTGCTTCAACATATTCCTTTATTATGTCGGGAGCAACTTCTGCAATAATATTTGCAATCATAAAGGTATTTTTTTTATCCGTGTCACGTACAGTAATCTCAAGAACTTCGGTATCATCAACAGATTGAGCAGTAATGCTTCCACGCAGAATTTTTGCGTGATAACCCTCGATACCTTCTTCCTCAAGCCTTGCAGCCACCTGATTAAGTACAGTATCACTCTTAATAATTACCATATATGTATTAACAAGCATCTGAGCCGCTGCAATATCACTGGTAAGAACCCTGTTGCTGTCTTCTGCAACCTTGTTATTTACATAAATAGAAACTGTAGACTCATATTCAGGCAGAACCATAGTTTCGCTGTAAATAAAAGAAAGAATACCTGCAATTAAGGTTACTGAAATTATCGCTCCTATATGTTTAAAAAGAATCTCGGCCAATCGTTTTAAATTTAATTCTTCAAATTGTTCCATAACTGCTCCTTAAAATAATTATAATATTAGTTTTATTATATCAAACACGCTTATCTTTGTCAACCAAATATAAAAAGCGCTAAATTTTTCAAATTATGTAAATTTCAGGCTTTTTTATCACAAATCTCGCTTTGATTTTTTCCGGTAATCTTAAGTAAATATCCGATTGCCGCAAGCACCAGAACACCCACAAGCATACCCAGCAAAGCATTTTTGGAAGCATCACCCATATCAGGGCAGACAATAAGAATAAAAATCACTGAATAAAAGAAAACAGTTGCAGCCTTGCCGTACCAATTGGAATGTACCACAATTTTTTTAACATAAAGAATACTGCCTGCAATAATCATTGTAAGTTCTTTAATAAGTACAAAAGCGATAACCCACCAGGGCACCACATCAATAACAGCCAGACAAACAACCGCTGTAATCTGCATAAGCTTGTCAACCAATGGGTCATAAACACTGCCCACATCGGTAATCATATTATAATGACGTGCAATCCAACCGTCAACAATATCGGTAAGTCCCGAAAGTAAAAACAATGACACAGACAGCCATATATTTTGCTGACTTAAAACCGAATATGCAAAGAACGGAATAATAATTAATCGCACCGTTGTCAATATGTTTGGTATCATCCGCCTACTCTCCTATCTTTTGCATTATGTGCAAAGAAAAATATAATATATTATACTATATTTTTTATCATAAATCAATACATTATTTCAATTTATTTACACGCCAGAAACAACAAAATAATCTTTTATATAAAAATAGGGGGTGTCATTTGACATCCCCAAAAAACTAATGATATACATAAAAACCATTTCCCACAATCTTTTGCGATTCTGAAAATACCGTAAACGCCTGTGGGTCAATTTCCTCAATCTTTCTTTTAAAATCAACGGTTTCACGTTCTTTCAAAGCACAAAACAGCATCTTTTTGTTACTGTCTGTATAAGCACCAACAACATCAATCAACGTAACACCTCTTGGTGATGAACCCACCAATCTTCTAGCAAGCTCCTCGCCCTTTTCGCTGATTATGAATGCAATTGTAGAAACGTTAAGCTTTGCCATAAGAAAATCAACAGCATATGTAGACACGAATAAAGCAATTATGCCCAAAAGTGTAAGGTCAACCTTTTTAAATACAAGAAGAGACGCAACAATTACCATTCCGTCAATAATAAGTAGAAGCTTTCCGATTGGCATCTGCGGAAATTTACGCTGAACAAGTCTGCCCAAGATATCCGTACCGCCTGTTGATGCACCTGCAACAAAAGCAATGCCTATACCCACGCCGTACAAGACTCCTCCGTAAATTGACGCAAGAAAAACATCAGAAGTCAGCGGCGGCAGATATGAAAACATTTGTACAAACAGAGACAACGCTCCTGCACCAAAAAGGGTTTTAAGTGTAAATGCCATACCCAGAACCTTTAACCCGAGTGCAAGCAAAATCACGTTGAGAACAGCAAATGTTATTCCCGGCGGCAAAGCAAATGTATGATAAAGAATGGTTGAAACACCGGACATACCACCACACACAATTTTGTTTGGGGTAAGCAAAAGGCTGATTGCCGCTGCTGTTATCATTGTCCCTATAATCGTAAGCAAAATTTCCTTTATTTTTTTCATATGTTTCTTCCTTTCTGACCAAACGTATAGATTTTCGTTTATGCCATCTTTTAACTTTCTTTTTTCTTTCTTTTCGCTTTCCTTATGTATAATAACAGAAAATTTGCTTTATGTCAATACTATATTTCTTTGTAAAATAACGAGACACAAAACGTTTTGCATTGTGTCTCGTTAAATATGGGAAATTTATTATTTTTCAGAATTACAGCTACACTCTGTTGCTTTACCGCAGTTTGCAGCGTGTGGGCAACCGATGCATTTGGCACCGCTTTTCTTTGCCCGTATTATATATACTACTGCCGATCCTAATATTAACAACAAAACAACTGCAACAATTATATCTGTCATACTAATTTCCATAGCCTTTCTGCCCACAAACAGTAGCTAAAAATACACACATCTCATTGTGGGCAAATAAGGCGTGTAATGGAAATTACGCACATCGCCGTTTTGTGCCTGAAAGGTACAAAAGCTCGGCGGTGCAATAAATTCCGTCAGGTTTTTAACATGAAAAATCACGTTAAAAATCTCCTCAGAACTTACGCTTTGGCATTTAATGCGTATTCCTTTTTTATACCTTTGTTTGCCTTGGCAATCAGGTGGGTTATAATTCCTGCAAATACTGCAATTGCAATAAGTCCGGGAACAAAACCTGTACCAAAATGACCTTCGGTAATGAGGGTGCCAATCTGATATACGAAAAATGCAATTGTATAGCCGGTTGCAAGCTGAAGGGCAATACCGCCGAACATCCATTTTTTGTCCTTGATTTCAGCGTTCATAGCTCCGATTGCCGCAAAGCAAGGCGGTGTATAAAGGTTAAACATAAGACAAGCAAGGGCTGCCGCTGCTGAGATACCGAATATACCTGCAACCTCACTGGCACCACCAACCAGTTCAAGCGCTTCTGTATCAATAAAGTTGGAAATACCATAAACAACCGCTAATGTGCCAACCACATTTTCCTTTGCTATAAAGCCCGTAACGGATGCCGCCGCCATCTGCCATACGCCAAAGCCAAGGGGAATCAGCAATACAGCAACAGGAGATGCGATTGATGCAAGGATTGATGTATGTTCCATTCCTTCTTCGACAATCTGGAAGCTCCAGTTGAACATCTGCATAATCTGAACAAGAGCATTACATACAAGGATGATTGTGCCTGCTTTAACTATGTATGCCCAGCCTCGCGAACACATCGAAAGGAATGCTCTCTTGATGCTTGGAGCCTTGTATTCGGGGAGCTCCATAATAAAGAAAGACCTTCTGTTTTTGTGACCTGCAATCTTGTTTACAAGCAGAGCACCCAAAAGAATAAGCGCAATACCCACAAAGTACATCAAAGTCCCAACCCATGATGCGTCACCAAAGAACACGCCTGAAAAAAGTGCAATAACAGGCAGCTTTGCGCCGCAAGGCATAAAGGGTGTCAGCATAGCTGTAGCACGGCGTTCTCTTTCGTTGCGGATGGTACGGCAAGCCATAATTCCAGGAATTGCACAGCCTGTACCGATAACAAACGGGATAACCGATTTACCGGACAAACCAACCTTTTTAAAGATGGGGTCAAGAACAACAGTTGCACGTGCCATATAACCACAATCCTCAAGAAGTGCAATCAGGAAATACATTACCATTACCAAAGGAAGGAATCCTACAACCGCACTTACACCGCCGACAACACCGTCAACCAAAATTGTCTGGAGAAGCGGGTGTGCATTTTCAACCCAAACAGCAACGAGTTCGCCAAAAGTGTCAATCCAGCCGCACAGATAATCTGCAAGCCAGGGACCAAGCGTTGACTGTGAAATGTTGAATACCAAAAACATCACAACCGCAAACAAAGGCAAGCCTATAAATGGATTTGTAAGAACCTTGTCAACCTTGTCCTGATTATTAAACTTATT
Source organism: Clostridia bacterium (assembly GCA_045645905.1). GTDB lineage: Bacteria > Bacillota > Clostridia > Monoglobales > Monoglobaceae > SIG440. The sequence continues at coordinate 2,124 of JAZRJT010000035.1, read as the reverse complement.
TGTTTTAATCTTTCGGGTTTCAACCTTGGCAACAATCTTATTTACAAAATCAAAACGCAATCTGTCAGCCTTTTCAACCTCTGCCTTGCTGGAAAGGTCAACATCACCCTGAATAAAAGGTGCCTTCTGCCCCTTCCCTTTAAGAGATACGGCAGTTTTTACAACCTCGGCAAGCCCCTTGTCACTTGTGGTGGTAGAAACAGTTTCGATTACAGGACAGCCAAGAGCTGCTGATAGTGCTGCGTCGTCAATTACAGTTTCCTTTTTTGCATTAACATCACTCTTATTAAGAGCCACAACAACAGGAATATCAAGTTCCAAAAGCTGTGTGGTGAAGAAAAGGCTTCGGCTGAGATTTGTGGCGTCAACAATATTGACAATTACATCTGGATTTTCGTTTTTAACATAAGCACTTGTTATACTTTCCTCCGATGTAAATGGTGACATTGAATATGCACCGGGAAGGTCAACCGCAAGAAGCTCCTCACCGGAACGGTTAAAGCTCTTTTTGATAAAACTTTCTTTTTTGTCTACGGTAACACCTGCCCAGTTGCCTACACGCTCGTTTCTGCCTGTAAGTGCATTGTACATTGTGGTTTTACCGCTGTTTGGATTGCCCGCAAAAGCAATTCTCATAACATCTTCCTCCTTATATGTGTTTTTAATTAAAATAAACTTAAATATGTATTCGGTTAGTGGCAACTAACCGAATGGTAAAAAATGAACCAGAAAGACCGGCAACACACTAATTACATTATTAAAATTGCCGATGCCAACTGATTGTCTATATTATATCTTCCATCCTTAACAGAGATAACACAGCCACCTTTTACGTGCGAGATAACAGTAATAGGTTCGCCACTGTAGCAACCCAAAGAAAACAGAAATGAATTAAGCTCTTCATCATCTGTTTCAATCTGTTTGACAATATATTCCTTGCCCTCTGTTGCCTCTGTCAAATTCATAATTACGCCTCACAATTCAGATTTGGTTAGTTATTTCTAACTCCTTTGGTTAGTTTAGCATAACTAACCTCATTTGTCAATAGCTTTTTGTCCAAAATTTTCAAGTTTATTTCATATATATTAAATTTATACATATTTATGTAAGTATATTTCACAATTTTTGTAAATTTACTCTTGACAAAACTTTCATTCGGCGTTATAATAGCAAATTATATTTCAAGGAGTGGTAGCTATGATAAATAGTGTAATTAATTACTTAACCGGCGAATATTTTATATTTCAACTTGAACTGCTTGGCAGAATTTTTATATCCTTTCTTTGCGGTGCTCTCATTGGTCACGAGAGAAAAACCCGAGGCAAAGGTGCAGGTACACGAACACACTCCATTGTTGCAATTGCTTCCTGCCTGCTTATGGTAATCTCTCAATACGGATTTATGGACTTCCTTAATCATTTCAGCGGAGGTGGCGTCAATATCAATCACGACCCATCCCGAATTGCTGCTCAGATTGTTACCGGTATCGGTTTTTTGGGCGCTGGTATGATTTTTGTACATAAAAGAACCATTACAGGTCTTACAACTGCCGCAGGTATATGGGCAACTGCAGGAATTGGCATGTCAATCGGTGCGGGAATGTATTTTATCAGTATAACCACAACCGTTATTATTGTAATTATACAGATAGTTTCACACAAGAATATTAAATTTTTTACTCATTCTGTGGATATTGATATTTCACTTACTGTTAAGGACAAAGACAAGGCTCTTGAACTATTCAATCAAATTACAAAAGAATATGACATAACAACAAATAATATTGAATTAATATGTAAGGATGCTAACCTTTTTGATATCAACATAAACGCAAATACTCTGCACAATTTTGACAAATTACAGTTTGTAAATAACTTTTACCAAAGCGATACAGTTATTTCGGTTAAAATTTAGTTCAATCATACGCCTTCACGCCGAAGGCGTTTTTTCTTTCTTACTCTCTCCCCGACCCTCCGTCGACATTTTTCGCCCCCGTTTTTTCTATATTTTTTTAGAACGTCGGATTACGAATTTTATTCGTAATCTATTAAAAGTTGTCCGTTTTGTCCGTTTTGTCCGCTTATAATAAAATTAGGGGTTAGGGGTTAGGGGATGTGCCCCTAA
>JAZRJT010000034.1:0-4418 GCA_045645905.1 Clostridia bacterium | reverse complement strand
ACGACGCTGTGGAAATTCCAAGGGAATTTCTTTTTATTGCCGCTGCTCTCGCAGCTCAATCCCGCCTAAAAACAATTCACCGGATTGTTTTTTACGGCGTGACGCCGGAACTGATAAAAGACATCCGTTAGGGTGTCTTTTTTGTGTATCATCAGCACTAACTCGCATGATGGATGAAACGCTCTGCGTTTCTGCCTAATCAGGTGTTTGCTCTCGCAAACCCCAATCCTACGCTACCGATATGCCACCGGCATATCGTCTTAACGCTCCGGCTTTAGCGCTGAGACGAATAAATATTAAACTGGGTGACCGCCTGGGAAAGTAAGACGTCGCCGGAATTTAAGAGATATCCTTTAGGGTATCTCTTTTTTTGTCATAGCCCACCAATTAGTATCAGCGCTAAATCGCATGATGGTTGAAACGCTTTGCGTTTCCTCCTGATCAGGTGTTTGCTCTCGCAAACCCCAATCCTTCGTTAAAAACAGTCCACCGGACTGTTTTCTTAACACTCCGGCTTTAGCGCTGTGGATGAATAATATTAAACTGGGTGACTGCGCGACAGAGATTGTGGCTTATATATCATCCGTTAATTCTAAAATATAATCTGTACTTGTTTGATAAAATTTTGCAAGTTTTATCAATATTTCTGTTGGTATATCTCGTTTGCCAAGTTCATAATGTGAATAACACACCTGACTGCAGTTTAAATAATCAGCAATATCTTTCTGTTTTAAATCTCTATCTTCTCTTAAATCCCTAATACGTCGGTACATTTTAACACTCCTTTTTATAAAATTATTATATTGCAAAACAATTTGTTATATTGACAAATAAAACAAATTGTTATATAATGCTTAAAGGGGGTGAATAATTTGGAAAGTAAAAAAGAAAAAAGATAGGTAAATATGTACCTATGACTAATGAAACTTTTGATAATTTAGGTCGAAGAGTTGCTAAAGGCATTGAATTGCTGGGAACATTACTAAAAAAGAAAGTTATTACATTTATACGGCTATTGGAGGGAAAAGTGAAGAGATTTTTTAAAGGATTTTTAAATACAATTTATACAAAAAAGACACCCTTGTTGTGTCTTATTACCATATTAATTTTATGTATATCAGTTTATATAAAGATAAATTATGATAGTGATAAAATAGAAGTTTCTAAAAACGGGACAAGTATTTTAGAACTTGAAAAAAGAATTGCAGAATTAGAAGAACAAAATATAATATTGAAAGAAGAACTGGAAGAAGTAAGAACGGGCGTTGAAAATCATAGACATACTCAATATGAACTCATACCTTATTATCAAGGAAAGGGAAATGAACTTCAATTTGAAAGAGATACAGTTTGGTTTGAGAATGGAACTACGACAGAGAAAGTAGAAGTAGGCGAATCCATGGTAGGATCGGCAGGATAAGAAATGCGCCAAGAACATAAGATGAAAAAACTACAAAGCCCGACCCTGACAAAAATCGCCTTGTGAGGGTTGGTTGGGGAATGTTTACGAAAAATGGCATAAAGCAGCGCAAATCGGTCACGCAATCAGTTTCAATTGCTGGCGTGTCCGATTTAGCGAAGGCACAAAGAGTTTGTGCAATCTGAGCGGCGCTGATTTATGCCATTTAAGTATCTATATTCCCCTGAGAACCGAACCGGCGAAAAAGGGGTACAAGGGGATTAAATCCCCTTGAAAGACATTGGACAAGTGTTGATTATATTGTTGGGCTGACAGATAATCCAGCACCTTATCACGAGGCGAATTAAGGAGTTATTTAATTACGTACATTCAGTTTACATGGAGACACCTGTAAGGGTGTCTCTTTTCTGTATCATCAGCAACATATTATATGCAAGAATATAACCTACATATTATTATCAGATTTTTTTGCCAAATTGATGGGCGAAATTCCGTATTTTTTCTTAAATGCTCTGCTGAAGTACAGAGGGTCATCATAGCCCACAGATGCAGCTACATCGCTTATTGTGCCAAAGTTCCCACTGTCGATACAGGCCTTGGCGTGGGACATCCGCTTGGATATTATGTAGTCTTGTGGAGTTGTGGAAAACCTTGCGGTAAATATTTTGCGGAAATATGTATCGGATATGCCGCACAGAAGATGGAGTGAATCTGCCTTGAGTGAGCTGTCGAATAAGTGGTCTCGGAGATAATCCACGGCGGCATCTATAATGTGCAATTTTTTCTTATTGGAGTATTCCAGATTTTCTATATAGGATATATATGACAGAAGGTTGTAGAACATAGAATGACATTTGTATTTTTCGGATTGGTTACCAAAGTTCCATAACGTTGGAAAGTGAGAAAAGATATATTCTCCATCTGCAAAGTTTTCCAAAGAAAATTTCACAGGTTTTGCATCGGGGATATCTGCAATAAAGTCTATTGATGAATACCAGCACTCATCTATATCCGATACACTGAAATAATATTTGCAGCCCTTAGGCAGAAAAACCAAGTCATACTTATTGGATATAATGGTACTATCATCCTCAAACGTATATTTAGCACTTCCTTGTGGCCTGTACAGAAAAGTATGCTGTGGTCTTGCTAGAAGTGAAGGATTTCTTTTGGAAATACCACGTGATGCATCAAGGATAGAAAAGCTTCCTATGTTATCAAACATTATAGATCACCTGTTTGTTTTTTGTTATATAAATTAAATCCATTTTAACACAACATATCATTGAATTCAATAGTTAGAGAACGTATTTGTGCAGAAAAGTCCATATTGTTCGGTTTATTCTATGTACTTATGGAGACATTTTGATAAAATGTAGAAAAACGAAAAACTCACGAAAGGGGTTTTATCATGAAATTATTATCAAGAAAAAACGTTGATATTCTTTCGGGAAATCTTGTCAAAAATATAATGCTGTATGCATTTCCTGTTATGATGTCGCAAATTCTTCAGGGACTTTATAATGCTGCAGATGTTATAGTTGTAGGAAGATTCGGAGGACAGGAGGCCTTGTCGGGAGTGGGCACGGCAGGTTCGCTTACTGCACTGCTGTACACGTTTTTGTTGGGTCTTAGCTCGGGCGCCAATGTTGTTATGGGCAGAGCTCTGGGCGCAAGGGATGGCAAAGCTGTACATAAGACACTTCATACTGCTATGCTTATAAGTATGATTGCCGGATTGATTGTATCGATTGGAGGACAGTTCATTTCAAAGTTGGCACTAAAAATGATTGACGTGCCCGAAAATGTTATGCCCCATGCGCTTGCGTATACAAAAATAATTATGCTCGGCAAGTTTCCGGCTTTTATATACAGTTTTGGTGCAGGAATTGCACATGCAAATGGTGATTCCCGAACACCGCTGTTCATATCTGCTTCAACGGGAATTTTGAATGTACTTCTTAACCTTCTGTTTGTCTGTGTATTCCATATGGATGCTGCGGGGGTTGCGTGGGCGACTACGATTGTGCAGTTTGTAAATGCGATATGTATTATTTTTGTGTTGCGAAGAGGATATGGCGACAATTGCAGATTATATTTCAAAAAGTTGAAAATTTATAAGGAGCAATTTGTTAATATACTGAGGATAGGTATACCTGCTGGCATACAAGGTTCTGTTCTTAATTTTGCAAACGTGACCATACAGTCTGCAGTCAACAGTTTTGGCTCGACAGCAATCATTGCAGGCGGAACAGCGGCAGCTAATATAGAAGTATTTGTCAATCTGGTGCAGGCAAGCTTTGCAAGTGCAACCTCTGTGTTTATAAGCCAGAATGCGGGTGCAAAACAATATGGACGAATACGCTCTATCTTATTTGTCAGCCTGGGGTTTGAGCTTGTTATATGGGCAATTAGCGTTCTTTTGATAATCTTTGGTGCAGAGGATCTTATAGGAATATATATTCCGGGGGATGAAGATGCAATCAAGGTTGGTGTCACAAGACTTATGATTGTTGGCTTGACATACGGGGTTGTCGGATTGAGAGATGTTTTTGGCAGTGCACTGAGAGCTTTCGGATATTCTACCTCTGTTATGCTTATAAGCGTATTAGGTATAAGTGGGATCAGGGTTCTTTGGGTTAACACCATTTTCAAGGCAATAGGTACTTACGAGTCGCTGATTGTGTCATTCCCGGTTTCTATTATTGTGACATGTCTGGTGAACGCCGTTATGTTTATGGTTGTATATCGTTCCATAATGAAAAAAACAAAGATATTATGAAAGGATATATCAATAAAACCTAAAAACAAATATAAAAGATGTAATTTTTTATTAACGAATTAAAATAAACAGGATAATACTACTTGCAACAAATACTGCCATAGGGGCAAAACTTACAGGGGTCAAAGCCAGATACAAAGGCAGGACTAGCGTCGATTTTACCGGACAGAATGTTGTCTGCCGTGTCTGTCGCTTTTTTGTCGGCATCTGTCAGGG
>JAZRJT010000033.1:0-25348 GCA_045645905.1 Clostridia bacterium | reverse complement strand
CATTAGAAAAGATTCTTCCTTATCAGCAGAGCGACTTCGAAGCACTCTACGAAGCATTGGAAGGTAACCCCGTTACAATCCGTTTCTTAGATCCTCCGCTCCACGAGTTCGTTCCTACAGAAGAAGCTGACATCAAAGCACTTGCTGATGCTCAGGGTAAGACAGTTGAAGCTATCAAGGCTATCATCACATCACTCCACGAATTCAACCCCATGATGGGACATCGTGGCTGCCGTCTGGCTGTAACATACCCCGAAATCGCAAAAATGCAGACAAAGGCTGTTATCCGTGCGGCTATCAATGTTAAGAAGGCTCACCCCGACTGGAACGTAGTTCCCGAAATTATGATTCCTCTCCCCGGCGACCTTAAGGAATTCAAGTTCGTAAAGAACGACGTTGTTGCAACAGCAGATGCTGAAATCGCAGCAGCAGGTGCTGACCTCCATTACGAAGTTGGTACAATGATGGAAATTCCAAGAGCATGCTTAACAGCAGATGCTATCGCAACAGAGGCTGAATTCTTCTGCTTTGGTACAAACGACCTTACACAGATGACCTATGGCTTCTCACGTGACGATGCAGGTAAGTTCCTTGATGCATACTATGATGCAAAGATTTTCGAAAACGACCCATTTGCAAAGCTCGACCAGACAGGTGTTGGCCAGCTTATGGAAATGGCTGTTGAAAAGGGTACAAAGGTTAGACCCGAAATCCACTGCGGTATCTGCGGTGAGCACGGTGGCGACCCCGTATCTGTTGAATTCTGCCACAAGATTGGTCTTGACTATGTTTCATGTTCACCTTTCCGTGTTCCGATTGCTCGCTTAGCAGCGGCACAAGCGGCTATTAAGGATATGAAATAATTTCATTTTTTGATAATTTAAGAGGGTTACCACTCGGTAGCCCTCTTTTATTTTATACTTGATTTTATACAGTTTTTGTGATACAATATTTATGCTACACAAAATGAATACATTCTAATATACTTTAGGGATATTATATCCTTTTTTTGTACAAACTTTAACGGCAAAAAAGTTAGGCAAAAATGCAAGCTCTATGCTGTTAAAGTATGTATTCAGTTTGTGTAGCAACGACCTGAGGCTTGCGTTTTTCGTGCGGCAGCTTCGGTTGTCGCACTTTTTTATATAATAGGAATTTACTACTTATCAGTACTAAACTCCTATTATACAAAAACAAAATTTAAATTGCCCGTGCAAAATTTTCGGCTGCGCCGAAATGCACTTGGGCAAACAAAGCGTAAATGCTCCGACCGTCGCAAGGCGAGCGGCGTAGCCGCTTTGTTCTTTTAAAGGAGAGAATATCATGCCCAACTATGAAAACCTATACCACAAACTGTTTAATGACATTACAGATACCATTGACAATTTGAAAAAAATTCAAGAAGAAGCAGAAGAAATGTATCTTGATATGTGCGAAGAAGAGTTCCCCGACGGCGAAGATTTAGAAAACCTTACACAAGAAATTTAAGCCCGAATACAAAAATTAATTGCATAAGAGAGCTTTCTACCTTTAGATAACAAACATATCCCTGTGTATATATGCGTTCCCCGTCCCCAATGGGGAACGCATACCCTTATGGGTGGACTCCGTCCCCCCTACCCCCCTTAATTATATTATATACCCAAAAAACGGACATTTCGGACAACTTTTAATAAGATTACGGATAAAATCCGTAATCCGACGTTCTAAAAAAAATATAGAAAAAAACGGGGGCGAAAAATGTCGAATGCCAAGGTGGGCAAAAATTCTCAAATTTTTTTCATTTTACCTCTTTACAAATTGAGCAAGATATGGTAAAATATATTCTGTTGTGAAAATAACCCAACTTAATATGGGGGTGTAGCTCAGTTGGGAGAGCACCTGCCTTGCAAGCAGGGGGTCAGGAGTTCGACTCTCCTCATCTCCACCAAAAATCCGTACACCATCGTGTACGGATTTTTCATTATTTACATTTAATAAAGATTGTGGTATAATATCATCATTACCGAAACTAAGCAGTAATGGAGGTTTGTAATGGCACTTGAAAATAAACTGGGAATAACCGATTCGGCAGAACTTGCACGCGAAGAAGAAAAAATCAGCAAAAAAAAGGCTATTGAGCTTTATGACAAAAACTTGCTTGATGGATTGGATGCAGGTAAATTTTCTTCTCTTTCGTTTATTCATAAGTATCTGTTCGATGAGATATACAATTTTGCAGGTGAAGTCAGGGATGTTAACATTGCAAAAAGCGGTTTTAGATTTGCCCCTGTTATGTACCTCGATTCCGCATTGAAAAATGTCAGCAATATGCCACAATCAACCTTTGACGAGATTATTGAGAAATATGTCGAAATGAACATTGCTCACCCATTCAGAGAGGGCAACGGCAGAGCGACTCGCATTTGGCTTGACCTTATACTGAAATCACAGCTTGGCAAAGTGGTTGACTGGAGCAAGGTTTCAAAAGAAGACTATCTGCTTGCTATGGAGCGTAGCCCGATTAAAGATATAGAGATAAAACATATTCTGAAAAATGCTTTAACAGATAAAATCAACGACCGTGAGCTTTATATGAAAGGCATAGACAACAGCTACCATTACGAAGGCTATGCTGCATTTAAAACTGAAGAACTGTAAATGAGCTCTAATATACAGAAAACAGCGACTTAGAAATAAGTCGCTGTTTTCAATTATTGCTTTAATCCTAGAACTTTACAACCTTGCCTGTTGTGATACTTTCGTATACAGCATTCATTGCCTCAATGGTCTTTTTGTGCCATTTAAGGTTAATAAGGGGAGTTTTGTTGTTTCTTATATTGTCAACAAACTCGTCAATCAAACCAACCCACTCATCAAAGTATGTATACTGAACAGTGTAACGGTCATTGGGGCAACCATTGTGGTAAACATTGGGGCCAAAGCAGTCTGCCATAACACTTCCCTTTTCGCCGTTAAGAGTGATATTTACCTCCATTCTCTTGGGGAATACCTCCCAACCCGGTCCGGGAACAGGAAGTCTTTCCTCCATCTTTGACCAGGATGGGTCAAGTGAGAAGATTGTACCATCTTTCATTCTTCCGATAACTGAGAGCATATCCTCTTCCTCGATATCGGGGCGGATGTTGGGGGCAACCTCTGCATAAATGCTGTCAAAATCGCTGCCTGTCATATGTCTTATCATATCAAAAATATGGGGATGGTCGCAAAGAGCACCGCCACGGAAACGGCTGTCGCCTTCCTTTATGGATACCCTCTTTCCATAGCTCTTTTCGGGAACACCCTGCCATGGGAATGCCCATACAGGAGAGAGCGTAATGTTTGTTGCATTGAATGACTTAATTTTGCCAATTTCGCCATTTTCTACAAGTTCTTTCATTCTTGCAATAACGGGGTTGTAATGCATCTCAAGCTCTATCTGACAAACAAGGTTATTTTCGTCAACCAGCTTTATCATTTCGTCATATTCTTCCATATCAAAGGTAGGAATCTTCATTGAAAGGATATGTATACCTCTTTCGGCACAGAGCTTCATCTGGCGAAGATGGTCGCTGTTTTCGCTGGCAAGAACAACCGCCTCGATTTCGGGATGCTCGTCAAGCATCTGAATTTCGCTGTCATAGCAGGGAATTCCGTCAACGCTGTTTAAGAATATTTTTTTAACATCCTCATTAGCGGTAGAAACTGCAACCCAATCAAGCTTGGGATTTTCTTTCAATACCTGATAATATTTTCTTGTATGTCCGTGGGTCATACTCATCATAGCTATTTTTAAAGGTTTCATTACTGCATTACCACCCTTTCTTCTGTTGCAACAGATTTTTCAGCCATTTTGGCAAGAAGTTCGATTTCGGCACAATCTGCAAGAACTTCGTCAAAGTTCTTGTTCTGTGCAAGAGCAAATGCACATCTTACAACCGCAATATCCTCGATTGAAAGTCCATAAAGTTCAAAGTCAACATCTGTGTACTTTTTATTTTCGCTGCCGAATACATAAATCGAATCCTGCTTAAGCTGAGCATCAACCACCACATCACAGGCAATACCGCGCTGTGAGATGATTTCGTGCTTGTCAATGGGCTTTTCACCCGCTTTAAGTGTTGCAGAAATTTCAATTGTGCACACAACACCATCTTCGCATGTGGCAATAACATTTAAAACATTATCATTCTGCATTGCGGTAACAGATTTGATTTTTCTCTGCAATATCCATTGACACAAATCAAGTTCTCTCTGAAGTGCCACAAACAAGTCGCTGCCCTTTTCAATAATTCTTGCAACACGCATAACACTGACACCAACAAGAGTTCCGTTATTTACAATATTTTTAAGCTCTATAAATCTTCTCTCGCTTCTGTGAGAAAGCAGAGGATATTCCTTACCGTCAATAACAACAGTTTTGTCATCCTTCAAAACAGCCGATGCCTCTACAGAATATTTTTCAAGAAGAAAATCGAGTTTTTCCTGTAATACTTTCATTTCAATTCCTCCTTACAGCATTTTAATCCTGGGTTTGTACTTTTCAAGATATGCAGCGTTCTTTTCGTCGCCGCCGGGAGTATTTGCACTTGACCATACGGGAGGTGTTATACCTCTGTCAATACATTGCTTAACACATTCAATTTCAAGTAAGTGTGCAATATAAAAGTCAATAATGTTAGACACAGGTGCAATAGGTGTATCAAGACCCGGAACATTTACCACCGCATCGCCCACAGGGTTAAAGTCCTCGATACAAACATCCGCATAGTCAAACAGATTTGTCTTGTTTGGATGACGGATAAAGTGGTCCTCGGGCATTTCTTCCTGCCAAGCCGCACTTGACACAGCGATTATTTTAACGCCGTTTTTCTTTGCTTCCATAGCTGCATCAATTGTTGCAGGATTAATACCAATGTTGTGGAAAATTATCAGCACGTCATCTTGTTTCAAATCATAATATTTCATAATTGCACTGCCGTAATTTACCGTTCTTTCAAGCTCTAAGTATTTCAGTGCCTGATTGAACACCGAAAGTCCTGTTTCCATAATAGGATTAATACAGGAAAGTCCACCTGCACGGAAGAACATCTCGCCCATACAAAGGGTGGTGTGTCCGCCGCCGCCATAGACGTTTATAAGGCGGTCATTTGCAATTGCGTCACACATAAGAGCTGCCGCTTTTTTGATATTTTCGCCTTGAGTTTCGTTAATCTTTTTGAAATTGTCCATTAAGCTTTCAAAATAACCAAAATCATTCATCTTTTAATCTCCTTTCTACCTCTTTGCGATAAGGTATTGAATTTAACACATATTTTTTACTTACACTTATTCCTGATGCTGCAACTGCCCACCTTGAGGCATCCTTCAGGCTCATTCCCTCAGCTATACAAACCGCCAAAGTGCCGTTAAAGGTATCCCCTGCACCTGTGGTGTCAACAGCCTTAACCTGTATACCACAAACAGCATCAGTGCCGTTTATGCTGCAGCCTCTTTTTCCAAGCGTGGTTATGCAATTTTTAAACCGATTTATGTCTATCGCCTGCATTTCCTGCTCGTTGGGGGTTACTGCAAAAACTTTTTTTGCCATTCTATCCGAAATTCTCCGTATGGGCGCAGGATTTAAAATTACTTTTACGCCATATTTTTCAGCAATCTCAACCGCTTTTTCATTAACCTCTTCGGGAACCTCCTGCTGAAGCAGAAGTATATCACTTTTTGCGATTTCGTCTTCAAACGAGCATACATCCTCTGCATTCAGCTCTGCACTCTTATACTCGGTCACACGGTTTTCGCCGTTTTTATCGGTGAGGATAAATGCAAGAGGCGTCGCCTTGCCGTGTTTAATTTTAAAGTAGGCGTTGATGCCCTCGTCCTTTGCCGCCTGAATTGATTTTCTGCCGTTTTCATCATCACCAATTGCACAAAGGAATGAAACCTCGGCACCCATTCGTTTTGCGGCAACCGCCTGATTAATGCCCTTGCCGCCGATTTCCTCAAAAACAGAATCGGCAACCAGAGTTTCGCCGTTTTCGTGGAAGTGGTCTGCATACATAAAGATGGAATTACCGCATATACCAATAACAGAAATTTTTGGCATTATCTGCACCTCCTTATCCATACAGTTCTGATGAATCTAAGTCAGACCGCTGTTGGCTGTCTGGCAGTTCTTTTTTGCAATTCAACAGCCATTGAAATGGTTCAGGGGTATTATAGACATATGTCCATACACTGTGTTGGTATTCGTCAAGTATGGTTAGCTTTGCGTTGCCACCTGATTTGTTTATGCCATCTACCATTTTTATGCTTTCTTCACACAGCACAACAGGGTCTTTTCTTCCGTGGAATGCCCATATATTTAAATTTTTTAATCTTGCCGCATTCCAGTACATTCCGCCACCACAGATAGGTATAGCCCCTGCATAAAGCCACGGGTCAGACATCAGCATTTGCCACACCGCATATCCGCCCATACTTGCACCAACTAAATACAATCGTAATTTGTCAGTATTTTTTTGTTCATAGACGAAGCCGGCAAATCTGCGAATCCTTTCAAACATATCAAACCAGGTATCCTCGTCACATAACGGGGCATATACGATTGCCTTTTTGAGCAAAACATTATTTTCTGCAAAAAAAGGATTACGTGAAACTTTGTCTACATTGTCACCCCGTGTTCCTGCTCCGTGCATAAATATTACCGTTGGATATTCCAATTCACTGTTAAAATCAGCCGGTTTTGAAACTATAAATTTAACTCCTTCAAATTCCATTTCATCTACCCTCTATAAATGCTTTACGCGTGGCAAATATCTATTTATAAGCGACTTATTAAACTCTGCACCGCCGTCAATGTTTCCGCTCATATAAACGGGGATTTCTGCACCCTCTTTTCCTGCAAGGGCTGCACCCTCCATCAGGATTGACTGCAGTATAAAAGAGCTTGCCGCTGTAGATACACTGCCCATCTTGGTCTGTGCACCCTCTATATCCATAACCGCATCTCCGTGAGGAACACAGTTATCAATATAGATATCACTACATTCACAAAGCAGTGGTGCATCCTTCTTGTCTGCAAAGTAAGCCGACGAAACTACCGAAATATTTTTAATTCCGTTTTTGGTTGCCACTTGTGCCATTTCAACGGGAACAGCATTCTTTCCCGATGTAGATACTGTTATAAGAATATCTTTAGTGCTCAGGCAGTACCTTTCAAACACCGATTCTGCAATGCCGCTCATTTTCTCCAGCTTGCTGCTTTTTGCGCCGCCATTATGGAGCATTAAATCGGTATCAAGAATGGGGCTGACATTTGCCAGACCCCCTGCACGGTAAAAGCAATCAAGCGCAATCAAATGTGAATGTCCGCATCCAAAAATATAAATAATGCCGTCATCCTTGATTGTCTGTGAAATCATCCGTGACGCCTCTGCCAGCTTTTCGGTCTGAGTTTCTTTTATCTTGTTAAGTACCGAGATTATTTTTTCTAAATATACTTCGGTAATCATTTGTTGAGCACTCTCTTGTAATTTCTGCCGATGTTGTCCCAAAGTTCGATTGGGTCTTTTGCAGCAACAACTGTTCCATAACCGCCACGGTATGTCCATGTTGCTAAGCGGTCAACGCCAAGCTCCTCGTACATATCAACAACCTTATCAATCTGATTGAAGTCTGCAGGACGCTTGTTATAGCCCATCAGCCAACGTTCAGACTCCTTGCCGTACTTTTTAGCCATAGCAACAGTTCTCTCTGTAATATCTCTGAAAAAGCTTTCGGGGAGGTCCCAGTTGATAATTGTTGTTGAGAATACATCAAAATAAGGACAGCTTGCAACCATTTCCCAGTTGTCATAACCGCGGAGTTCTGTAACGTAGTATGTATTGAGTGTTGCGTGTACGCAGCAGGTAATTTCAAGATTGGGGTTAAACTCTTTAAGTGCCTTTGATGTGTCAGAAAGTGTAAAGAGAGCCTCTCTCCATCTGAACTGCTTAACATCATCGTTCATAAACTTGGGCATTTCATAGCCATAATATTCTTCGAATTTCTTCATACATTCGGGACAACGACAAGCCCAGTCATCACCAGCACCGCCTGTGATTGATGCATATGACTTGGGATATGCATAGTGAGGCTCGTCCCAGAAAAATCCATCAACTTCGGTTTCCTGAGCAAGCTTCAGGCAAAGTCTTTTGAAATAGTCGCGGAATGAGTTTGTGTTAAAGCAAGCCGCATTCAGCACCTCGCCTGTATAGGCTGAAACCTGTCTGTGATGGATGTTGTTCTGAAGGAACAAGCTAACCTGCTCACCGCCGAAATACTTACCGATACCCCATGTGTCAGCAAGAACACGAAGTCCCATTTCGTGAGCGAGCTTTACAATATTGTTGATGTTGGGGAACCAGAAATCCATATCGAATTCTGTGATTGCAAGAATAACTGTGTCGCAACCGTGTTCAATCATTTCCTTAAAATCTTCTTTTGCGTGCTCTACATAGTTAAAACCGTAGTAGCTTACCGCTGTGTGTTTAATTGACATAACTAAACCTCCTGTAACTTTGAATTTACTTTCATATTGGAAAATACATTTCCTCAGATACTTTCATTATAATTTCCATACATTTCAAAATCAACTCACATTTCATAACATTAGGTGGATATTTCGTAACTTGACACGCTTTAGTTTTTATGATACCATAGCAAAAAGGGAGGACGATAAATATGTTCTTGGACGGAACAAAAGGAATCCGCATAATTTCAGCACTTGAACTGAGTTGGACAAATAATAAACGTTACGCAAAGCCAAGGCCTTTTCACGCTTTGTCCTTTCGCATCTACGGCGATACCCAATTTGAAAATAACGGAACCACCCACCACGTATCAAGCGGTGATGTGGCTTTTGTCCCAAAAGGTTACGGATATACCCAGACCCACAAGGGCGAGCACCTTTATGTTGTACATTTCGAAATGAATGATGACAGTAATGAAGAATTCTTTTCAATAACCCCAAGAGATAGCATCAGTATCAAAAAACTTTTTGAAAAAATATATAAAATCTGGAACGACAAACAAATCGGATATCAATTTGCCGCAACGTCAGTTTTTTATAAATTATTGGAAGAATTGCAAAAAGAAGTTTTAACCGAGGGTGTTTTGTCATCATCGGCAAAAATGAAAAAGATTTTAGAATACATAAACGCAAATTACAGCGACCCTACACTTTCAGTGAGTCAACTTGCCGAGATGTACGGTACAAGCGACACATATTTCAGGCGTGAGTTTAAAAAGCTGTTTGACGATACACCGCTTAATTACATAAATAATATCAGGCTGACATATGCCGAGGAGCTGTTGCACACGGGATATTATTCGGTCAGCGAGGTGGCTTATAAGGTTGGCTTTTCAGACCCGAAATATTTTTCAAGATTTGTGAGGAAGATTAAAAATGTTCCTCCCTCAAAATTACAATAAACAGGAGTGATTTATATGCAAGCAGAAGCAAAAGCCAAAGTATTACAGTATGTCGAAGAAAACAAAAATGAACTGTTTTCACTTCTTTCAGAACTGATAAAGATTAATTCTGAAAACCTGGGCACAGAAGGAAACGAAAAAAGCCTTGCCTCGTTTATCGCCGGCAAACTTTCACAGTTGGGGATTGAAAATGAACTCTATTGTCCTGACAGTGTTGACGGTATCCTTGATAATAAGGATTATCTGCCCGGCAGAAACACAGATAAACGCCCCAACATCACGGGGCATCTTAAAGGCAGCGCCTCGGATAAAAAAATAATGCTTGCGGCACATACAGACACCGTGCCGATAGGTGACAGAGCGTTGTGGAGCATAGACCCGCTTGGAGGCATTATCAAAGACGGTCGTATTTACGGCAGAGGTGCGTGTGATGACAAGTATGCAATAGCTACCTCTCTCTTTATATTTAAAATGATTAAAGACCTTGATTTAAGTCTTGACGGCGATTTATACTTTACCGGGTATGTTGATGAAGAATTCGGCGGAGGCAACGGTGCTCTCGCTGCAGCTCTTAAATATCCCTGTGATGCTGTAGTCAATCTCGACTGTAAAAATATGCGAATCTGGAATTGTGCCTGCGGCGGCAGACGTGATACACTTACCCTGATAAAAGACGGCGTCAGCGATACCTGCGACGCCACAATGGATGCCCTTTGCATAGCTAAAGAGGAGCTGCATATATTTGGAGAAAGACGCAAATCGGAGCTTGACGAAAACGAAAATTTCAGCGGAACCAGCATTCCCGAAAAGTCAATGCGGATACTCAACTTCCAGTCAGGTCTTAACACCAATGACCGCAATATGGCAAAGCTTGACTTTTCGTTCTACACCGACAAGCCCGAAGAGGTTATAAATAAAGAGCTTGAAGATTTAGCAGAAAAAATGAATACAAGAATGGCACCTTTGGGTATCAGGGTTGCAAGTATCAAACCTATGACAAGATATTTCAGATACGCCCTGTCCGAAAAGGATAATAAGTACATAGAGTTGCTTAAAAAGAGTGCAAAGGATGCAATCGGCGAAGAAATAATCTCAGAGGCGTCCTGTCTTTCGGATTTGAACATCCTTATAAACAATGCCAACCGCAACAGTTTTTCATTTGGCATAGGCAGAGATTTTGATGTGGAAGGCGGAGCACATTTAGCCAATGAATTTATCGAATGTGACAGACTGGTTGACTTTGCCAAGACAGTTGCCGCATTTGTCTGTGATTGGGGGAATATAAAAAATGGAGATTAATAGCTTTTTTGAAAAATTAGACCTTAAAAAACCTGCAAATTGCTTTTATAACACATTTCTTGACGCACAAAAGGAGTATAGCGAGTCAGGCGTATTCTTCCTTGAAGATGATTTCATCGAAGAGGTAAATTCTGTTTGTGGTTGTTTTTCTGACTTTTGCAATCAATTAAAAGAGGCTGCAGCATTGGCACGCCAAAACTCCGATATTGCTCTTTATGCATTGTTTGTATACAAAGCTATGCTAGACAGAGAAAATTTCAAAAGATATCTTGCGGAATTTACCTTTCCTGTGGGCAGCACCAAAGACTATGACTTTCTTCCCTTGCTGATTATGCTGCCTTCAATCCCCGGACTTTACGAAACTTTGAAAGCCCATAATGTCCCCCAAGATATTATAAGAGCCACATTGCGTCAGTATGAGGATTGTGTTTATCTTTTTGAAGAAAGATTTGACAGACCCGGCTTTGACAAGCGTTATTTTGACCATATGCAATTGTATGTGGATGCACAGGTTTTAAACATCGACAGGCTACGTTTTCAAATGATAGAAAATCTTGAAAGCCCCATCATTGTACTCGAAAACAAAGAAAATGAACTTGCCATTTTATTTAACGGTGAAAATATAGACAGCCGTGGTATGATAAAGGGCACTCCCCCCACAGAAGAAGATAGCAGTTGCTTTTATGCCGAGGTTAAGGAAACAGATGACTGTTTTATAGGATACAGGGCCACTGAAAATGGCATTGTGGCAAACACTCCCGAAAGCTTTTCAAAATCCGAATGGAAAGTAGTTTTAAAGCAGGGCGAATGCGTGGTTGGAGTACACATCCCCAAAAACGGCGCGTTGACCCAAGAAGCCTGCGAGGCAAGCTATCAAAGGGCAAGAGAGGTTTTCAAAAACTGTTATCCTGACTTTAATTACAGAGCATTCCATTGTCACACCTGGTTATTTGACCCGCAACTGAAAAACTTTTTACCACCCGAGTCAAAAATTTTGGCATTTCAGAAAAAATACACCTTGTTCCCCGGCGAAACAGAGGGCACAGATGTTTTCAATTTTGTATTCAAGCTCAGGTTTAAAGAATACGCTGATATGCCCGAGGACACAAGCCTGCAACGTGCAATAAAAAAGCACTACCTTGACGGAAAATATATATACGAATTTGACGGAATATTCCTCTAATCCCTTGACAATAATCCTTTTTATGATAAAATGTATTTGTATTATTTTACAAAATTAAGGAGGATTTTTATGGCTAAAAACATTTACGCAGGAACAAAAACAGAACAAAATCTCTGGGCAGCCTTTGCAGGTGAATCTCAGGCAAGAAACAAATATACATATTTTGCATCTGTTGCAAAAAAGGCAGGATACGAGCAGATTGCAGAGCTTTTCCTTAAAACCGCTGAAAACGAAAAGGAACACGCAAAGCTCTGGTTTAAGCATCTTGGTGAGCTTGGTGATACTGCCGAAAATCTTCTTCACGCAGCAGAAGGCGAAAATTACGAATGGACAGATATGTACGATAATATGGCAAAGGATGCCGAAGAAGAAGGCTTTACCGACCTTGCCGCACAGTTCCGTGCTGTTGCCGCAATCGAAAAGACTCATGAAGAAAGATACCGTGCCCTTCTTCACAATGTAGAGGCAAAGGAAGTATTTGAAAAGAGCGGAGTTCAGGTTTGGGAATGCCGCAACTGCGGTCACGTTGCAATTAGCACAACCGCACCCGAGGTTTGCCCCACCTGCTTCCACCCCCAGGCATATTTTGAAATTAAAAAGGAAAATTATTAATTTGATAACTCATACAAAATGGCTGTTTGAAAACATAGTTTTCAAACAGCCATACCTTTTGGGGATAGTTAAAATTGATTCGGAACACACAAACCGAGCCAAAGCCACAGCTTTGGGATACCCGAAGGTGTACTGGTGTACACCGAGTGGCAAGGTTTGTGCGTAGCAAAAAGACCTTTAAAAGCAGAAAAACCGCATTTATATGCGGTTTTTCATCATTATTAGGGTGCTAAATCATTCCGTCTTTTTGCGGTCCGTGCTATTTTAACATCCCCATTTTTTACAGTTCCAGAGCCTTTCTGTATTTACCGATTTCCGTATCAATAACATATCTCACCTGACGGATTTTCCATTCAAGATGCCACTTGTCGGTCACATACAGCATTGAAGGCTCCCAGCCAAGACGTGAATCGTGCTCAACAAGAGGTATTGTATCATTTACATTTTCAAGTTCCTCATTAAGCAGGCTTTCCATCTGGTCATATATACTGCTGAGAAGCTCTTTGGTGTCTGCAACATTCATTTTGCAGATAAGCATATACCATTTTTTAGCATTAATGCCTGTTTTTACACAGTTGGTCATAAAGTGTCCAAGCACCTTTAAATCCTGTGTCTTTTCATTTTCTGCAGGAAGGTTATATAGAATATTGGTTCCTTCCTCCATCAGTTCAAGCATCTTTTCAAGAGATTTAAGCTCCTCACCTATTCTCATTCCCAAGGGTGAAATTCTGTCGTCGGCTACATTTCTGTAGGTCATTTCAACAATTCTGCTACCAAAGTGAGCCTCGGGATCAGAAGGCAGCATACAACCCAGTGGCTGTGGAAGTGCTTTACCCGTTGAAAGATTAAATGGGTATGACGGGCCAACACGGAATGCACCGTACTGGTCTGAATCACAGGCGATATAATGGCGTATAGCCTCGCTGTAAAGTGCCAGAGCCTTGTCAACCGCCTCATAGTTCTCTTCGCCGTATTCCGAAATCAGGATTGTCTTTAACAGTTCCTCTATTGGTACTCTTGGCTCCATAAATGCGTGCTTTGACAGCTTGCTGATAATGGATGGAGTAAATCCAAAGTGATGACATTCCATAAGTCCCACAAGGCCCCAGTCATCATGCGCCTTAATCATATTGTTGTATCTTCTCATCCACTGATAGGGCATTGGCAGATAAGGTACCACGCCAAAATCCCAGGTAAGACCGCCTGAGTTAACCATTGAATAAAGAGGGATGCCATTCTTCTTTGCCGCAACAGCTTCGCTTGAGAAATATTTTCCCGGGCCTTCAAATGACAAGCTGTAGTCTTCAATACGGCCGACAGCATCGCCATACTCTCTTCTTTCAGACATCTCAAAGGTTGCCTGAACACTGACATCTGTGGGAAGACTGTCAATAAGCTTCACTCTTGCATCCTCGGGCTGACCGCACCAGTTATATGTCCAGAAAACAATATCTGCGTCAGGATTGTATTTTCTGATTATCTTCTTTATAAAGTTAAGCCAGATGGGATAGTCATAGCATGGATACCAGCCTGCGCTAACCTTTCCGGTGGGAATTCCGTCAACAACTGTGTCAAGGTGTGTACCCTTTGAAATATGCGGGTCGTTACTTGGGAATTCAACCGATTCACCAACCAATGTCACACCCTTAAGACCGGGACATTCACGGAACAGCTTGCCGTATGTACCTTCATAATACTCCTCTGCCTTAGGGTCTTCGGGGCTTACAGGGCTTTTCATATAGCTGTATGCATATACATCAAGACCGTATTTTGCCGCTCTTTGAATAAGGAGATTGAAATTAACAAAACCGCAGGGGGTTTTATTTACATCCTTTGCAAAAATAAGAATTGCATCTCTGCCTTCGTGTGCAACGCGTGCAAGATATTCGTCTGGGTATTCGTCAAGGCCATAGCCCGAATGAATCATCTGTGGCGAGAACATAGGCTTTTTAGCTATGTCGCCAAATTCCATAACAGGAGCCTTGGCAAATGTCATTAAATCTTCAATGTAATAAAGTGCCTGACCTGCGCCTCTTTCGTCAAAAGCAACAATGTCAATGCCACTCTCATCAGTGGTTATCATAAAGCCTTTGTATGTGGCATATTCACCCATATCAATGCCCTTATTTGCTGCAAGGTCAATGCGAACCTGTGTCTCGCTGTCGTACACTACGCCTGCATTCAGGTTCATAGATACCTTAAGATAGTCGGCAAAATCCAACGCCGCGGTTTTAAGCACCTCGCCTGCAGTATCGGGTATGCTGATGCTAACGCTCCCCGAAAGCTCATACTCGTTGTCCTTTTTTGTACGATTTAAGTTGCGGATGTCCGCTTCGTGAACGGTAAGCAGCCTCTTTCTGAAATCGTACTTATTCTCTTTTCTTAACTGTGCCATTTGCCATCTCCCTTTCGCTTTTAATCTTCTGTGATAATCTCATTCATTTTAACAGAAAAAAATGCCGTTGTAAAGGACAAAAACCCAACTTTTTAAGAAACTTTTTCGTTTATTTATTCAAAAACATTCTGCCCATAAACCAAAGGATATCCTGCCTTAAAGTTTTATAAAGGCACGAGCCGTAAAGTATATATACCGACACGGTAAAGGTCATTGCCACAAGAGCCTGAAGGACGGTTTTGTCCTGTACAAAAAATGTATAAAGCGACTGCAATGTAACAACACAAGCTGCCGCTGTAAAAAAATGACGCAGCATCCACCCCGAGATATCGAATTTCATCCGTGCAAAACGCATTACCGCACCAAAAGTGTGGTACGCAGTGAAAATATTACTTATGATTATAACGAAAAATAACGCCTTTATTCCCATCCGCGGAATAAGCAAATAAATCAGCACCAATCGTAGTGCCGAGTCAGACAGACTGTATACAAGAAGTGCAGTTTGCCTACCCATACCATTTAGAATCCCACAGGATACCGAGTCCAGAAACATTACCGGTGACAAAAGGGCAATTATCCGAACCGAACGTGATATTTGCGGTGCAGAATACACCCATACCGAAAGCTCATTGGCAAAGGCGACAAAAACCGTACATACCAGAAATCCCCCAAACAAAGTAAACCTGAAAATCCGTGCAATCAAAGTTTTAATACGGGTTTTATCTGCCATTCCCTGTGCCCTTGATATTTCGGGCACAAGCAATGTAAAAAATGAGGAAAGCAAAGACAGCGGAAATACAATAAGCGGCATAACCATCCCCTTTATACTTCCGTATTCGCTGAGTGCAAGGGTTTGGTCAAGCCCCGACTTACGGAGTCCCGCAATAATAAGAACATCCTCCTGCATCCTCAAAAACGAGCCTGTCAATGATGCAGCCATTGCAGGCAGGGCAATACGCGCAAGTGATGTCAGAGGATTTTTAGCCTCGGCTTTTGAGGTATGGGGCAAGGACGACCTTATATAAAACACCGTAAGATACAAACAGGACGAAAATTCCCCGATTGTAATACCCAAAAACACCGCCTCACAACCGTCAACAATTCCACGCGGCAGCCAAAGCCTCAGTAAATATGTAATGGTAACAATTTTTACCACCTGTTCTAAAAATTCCGAAGATGCAGGGATAAAAACCTTCCTTGATGCATAAAAATACCCCTTTATGCAATACGAAATGCTCATAAACAAAATGCTTGGTGCAAGAAATATCAGGCTGGTCTGTACCCGTGGTTCCTTCAAAAACATCTCAGCAATGTTTCCGGAAAAAAAGCAAACCCCAAGTATCACAGCAAGGCTCAGAGTAAAAACTGACAACAGGGCAACAGACATAGTTTTTTTAATACCACCATAGTCTTTTTGGGCATACTGCCCCGATACAGTTTTTGAAACGGCAACCCCCAATCCACCTGTTGCAACCGTGAGTATTAAGCCGTGAAAAGAAAAAACCAGCGAAAACAATCCCATTCCTTCAGCACCCAGCTGTGTTGAATAATAGGCGCGGAACAGAAAATCCACAGTTTTTGAAATAATTCCCGAAATCATCAGCCCGGCGGCACTGCGAAGAATGTTTTGCTTGGACAAAAAAACCACCTCTTTAATATATACATCAAAAAGGTCAATTTTATTCGCACCAACTTGAGGGATAGGGAAAATTGATTTGGAACACACAAACCGAGCCAAAGCCAAAGCTTTGGGATACCCGACGGTGTACTTGTGTACACCGAGTGGCGAGGTTTGCGCGTAGCAAAAAGACAATAAAAACAGAAAAACCGCAAAATGCGGTTTTTCAACATTATATAATTTTTTATACCAATTTACATTCTATTTTTTACTGTCCCGCCTTTTTGCGGTCCGGGCAATTTTACCATCCCTACTGTTAGTCGTGGAAATAGGCTTCACGTTTTGCTATATAATCCAAGAGGATTTTAACACATTCCTCCTGAGTGAGGTCAGCAGTATTAAGACACAAATCATAATTTTTTACATCGCCCCAGGTTTTGTTGGTGTAGAAGTTATAATAATTTGCACGGCGCTTATCCGCCTTGTTTACAGCGGAGATTGCTTCCTTCTCGGTCATCCCGTCACGTTTCATCAAATTTTCTATGCGGTGCTCCTCATCGGCGCAAAGGAACAAGCGGATAAGGTGCGGATGGTCACGCAGAATATAGTCTGCACAGCGTCCCACAATAATACAGGGGCCATCATCTGCAATCGACCTTATAACATCTGCCTGAATTTTAAAAATGTTGTCACCGTTTAGCATATCATTGTACTGATAATAAAGGCCTTTGGTTGACTGAACGCCCATAACCAGCGAATAAAGCAAACTGTGAGTGGGTTTTTCTTCAACTCCGTCAAAAAGATGTTCGCTGAGACCGCTGTCTTTTGCCGCACGTGCGATAAGTGCTTTATCATAGAATTTAATTCCAAGCTGTTCGGCAAGAGCTTTTCCGATAAGTTTTCCGCTTGAGCCAAGCTGTCTTCCTAATGTAATAATTGCTTTCATAGAGTAATACCCTGCCTTTCTTTAATATAGTGAATAATGAAAAATGAATAGTGAAAAATTATGGAACAAATGCTCCGCATTTGATTAAACGAAAAATCGCAAGGCGATTTTTCACCGCAATTATTCATCATTCATTATTAATTATTCATTGATTTCAAGCTTTGCTTGATATTATTATAGCACATTTTTTACATTTTGGCAATTTGTATATTTGTATAATAATGTTGAAGAATTTCTGTATATTTTTTCCCGTTTTTTGCCATTTCATTAGCTCCCGTCTGGCTCATACCTACCCCGTGACCATAACCCACAACATCAAACCTGACCTTATCCCCCGAAACCGTCACCGTAAAATTTGCAGATTTTAGTCCAAAAATACTGCGTATTTCACTACCCCTGAAGTTTTTTCCGCAAATGGTAATCTCGGCTATGCTTCCACCCGCTGTCCGTCTTGGTGCAGAAATTGACGGCGCCCCGCCTTTGGGAATATTGCCCACATAAGGGCTTATCCGTGAATAAAATTCAT
This sequence comes from Clostridia bacterium, assembly GCA_045645905.1. Taxonomy (GTDB): domain Bacteria; phylum Bacillota; class Clostridia; order Monoglobales; family Monoglobaceae; genus SIG440. The sequence continues at coordinate 7,322 of JAZRJT010000033.1, read as the reverse complement.
TAAAGGTAAACACCGCTGTGGAGCGATAGTTTGTACCCTCTTTATCCTCGGGACTTTCAACCGACCGCAAATACGGAAGGCTTGTACTCCATACATCCTCGGAATTTTCTGTTTTTCCTCCGCTTGTTGCAAAGAAAAACGCCTCCACCACCTCGTCTTCATATATCATATATTCTCCGCGTGTTGTACTAACCGCCGATTTGAGTTTATTCCAATTTGATTTACGTTCTTCAGGTTTCCATTTCGCCAGTGACTCCTCCTGCGAGAGCCACCCCTTACAATGATTGGGGTCTGTACAGATTACAGCTTCAGGGTGGTCAGAATTCACCGCATCCATTTTACTTAAAATATAGCTTCGTGCAGCAACCGCTTGTGCCATCAAGGCATCAGTCTCATATGCCGCGGGCATTTCAGCAGCAAGAACACCAACAAGATGTTCCTCAAGACTAACCATTGATACATCATTGCTTTTTACATTAAGGCATGAGACAAAAAACTCCTCACCGCTGTTTTCATAAACCTTCGGCAAGTCATCATTCTTTATCTCACGCGGCATACACAAGGCAAGCAATAAGGGAAAAAGCAAAAACACAGACATCAAAAACGCGGTAATATATTTCATATTTATTGTCCTTTGCAAATATTTTTATGTTAATTATATTTTGCAAGGGAGCAAAATATGAGAAATTTTTCTAAAAAGCTTGACAAGCCTGTAAAATTGTAATATAATCTATTGGTTAGTAAATTCCTTACTTTCGGTATGCCCGAAAGTCAAAGTCCATAAGGAGGTGAAAAGAAATGGTTGAAGTTATTAACAAGTACGAAACATTGTTTGTCCTTGATGCATCTAAGGGCGAAGAAGAAACTGCTGCATTGGTTGATAAGTTCAAGTCATTGATTGAGGCTAACGGTACAATTGAAAGCGTTGACGAATGGGGACGCAGAAGATTGGCTTATCCTATCAATGATATGGCTGAAGGCTATTATGTTTTGGTTAACTTCTCTGCAAAGGCTGATTTCCCGGCAGAACTTGAACGTGTGTTCGGTATCACAGACGGAGTTCTCAGAAACATTATCATCAAAAAAGACGAGAAATAATTGTGCACTAATTTCTAGCACAGAAAGCGAGATTGCTTATGATTAATAAAGCGATTTTGATGGGCAGACTTACCCGTGACCCCGAGCTTAGACACACAGGCTCAGGCACACCCGTTTGCAGTTTTTCAATTGCAATTGACAACGGCTACGGCGAAAACCGTCAGACAGATTTCATCAACTGTGTTGCATGGAACAAAACTGCCGAATTTGTTGAAAAATATTTTACAAAGGGCAGAATGATTATTGTTGACGGTCGTATTTCAACCCGTACATGGGAAGGTCAGGACGGAAAGAAAAACTATGTTACCGAGGTTGTAGCAAATCAGGTTTCTTTTGGCGAATCAAAGAAAAATGCTGAAGAGGGCGGATATTCTGCACCTGCACGCGGTGGCTTTGATGCCAACGTTCCCGAAATGCCCGCTAATGCCGAGGACGATTTTGTCGCTCTGGAAACTAATGATGATTTGCCGTTTTAATACGGCTAACCTTTAAATTGAAAAGATAGGAGGAAAGACCAATGCCTGAAAAGGAAAGAAACGATAAAATGAGATCAAGAAGACCCAAGAGAAAAGCTTGTGCTTTTTGCGTTGATAAAGTAGAATTTATCGATTATAAGGATGTTGCGAAGCTCAGACGCTATGTTACAGAAAGAGCTAAGATTCTTCCCAGAAGAATCAGTGGTTGCTGTGCAAAGCACCAGAGAGAGCTTACTGTTGCAATTAAGAGAGCTAGATATATGGCACTTCTGCCCTATTCTGCTGACTAAACAGAACAACACAACATATTAAGGCTGATGTACAAAAGTGCATCAGCCTTTTTTTCTGCATTAAACACATCGTAGGGGAGGGCCTCTGTGCCCTCCCGACAATACCTCATTATCGCCATTTAAAACTCCAACATTCCCATCAGTTCATCTTCACCGTATTTCACATTTCCCAAAAGTGCAAGGGTCATCCGACGGCTGTCAAACACATTGTCGATTGTCTCCGCAACGCCCTCGGCACTTACGCCGTCGATAAGGCTGATTATATCATCAATGTTTTGCACCTTATCCTCAAACAGCATTGTCTTTCCATAATTACTCATCCGTGCCGAAATTCCATCGTTGCTCATTACCGCTGTCGCTTTAAGCTGTGTTTTTGCGGTTTCTACCTCTTCTTTTGTGAGCTTATCCATTTTTAAAATTTTTATTTCACTACTGATTATGTCAAGAGCCAGCTTCAGTTCATCAGGATTAAGCCCTGCACAAATTGTTAAGGCTCCGTTATTTTGATAAGAAGACGAATATGAATAAATCGAATACGCAAGACCGCTTTCCTCTCTCACCTTCTGGAAAAGGCGCGAGCTCATATTTCCGCCAAACAGAGCATTCACTACCGCCAAATCATAATTTTTGCTGTCCTGCCTTGAATAACCCTCAAAGCCAAGACACAGCTGGCATTGTTCGATGTCCTTTTTCACAATTTCCACATTCCTTGTATGCATCAATTTTTTCTGTGGCTCGCGGATTATATCTCGTCTTTCAATGCCCCCAAATTTTTCTTCCAATATCTCAAGCGCTGATTTTTCATCAAAATTCCCCACAACCGAAATCACAATATTGTCAGCAATGTACCGCTCATTATAATAATCAAGTATACAACTCTTATCTATACCTTTAAGGGTTTTTGCTGTTCCGGCAATGGGAAATCCCAAAGGCTCATCCTTCCACATTGTACGGCACAGGATATCGTGAATTAAATCCTCGGGGTCGTCTTCGCCCATATTTATTTCTTCCATAATAACCTTCCGCTCGATTTCGATATTTTCTTCGGTGAAGGTTGAATTTTTAATCATATCTGCAAGAATTTCAAACGCCATGCCTAAATGTTCAGTCAAAGTTCGGGTATAATAACACGTATAGTCGTGGGCTGTCACCGCGTTAAGATGTCCGCCCACCGCATCCATATATTCTGCAATTTCCCTTGCCGAACGTTTGCCGGTTCCTTTAAACAGCATATGCTCGATAAAGTGTGACACACCGTTGTTTTTTGAATTTTCCATTGCCGAGCCGGCATAAATCCACACACCGGCAGATACCGATTTAACATAATCGGTGCTTTCTGTCACAACCGGAATTCCGTTGCTTAATTTAAATACCTTGTGCAATCTTGCCGCCTCCTTTTTATAAAGACTGTATAATTTAGATGCCATGTTTTTTTAACAGTAGGTCATATTAAGTCAAGAATAAAAAATCACTTCTTGAACTTATTTATCCAATCTAAGATTTCATCATATTTCATATTGCCTGACGCAACCGATAAACCGAAGTCAACCACTTCTGCATTGGTGCAATTCATTTTTACCCCCTCTGCTTCCAAAAAGGTAAGCATAACATATACACCAATTCTCTTATTCCCATCAACAAATGCGTGATTAGATATTAAAGAAAACCCAAGGCTTGCTGCTTTTTCTTCTTTTGTTTTATAGAGTTCTTCTCCACCAAATGTAGCATACGCATTATTAAGTGCGCTTTCTAAAAGTCCAACATCTCTTACACCAACACTACCGCCCGTTTCTTCTGCTATTAATTGATGCAACAGCAAAACCTTTTCTTTGCTCAATTTAATCATTTTGCCAACTCCTCAAAAGCAGGTTTGAATCTATTCATAATTCTTTTTGCCGCCACATCTATTTTTTCATCATCGGTAATATCAAAGTATGAATTAGAATCAACATCAATAAGCAAAAATTTCGGCTTGTTATTTTTGAAGATAACTGCCTGACCATTATTTTCTGCAACTTTAGCAACTTTTGAGAAATTCTGATTTGCTTCAGTCATAGTTGTAATTGTTTCAGTATTTATATTCATAACTACCTCCTATTATTTATACAATAAATATATCCTACAATTTATATTATATACAGATTGCAGGATATTGTCAACTAATTTGTTTTTTACAATATTCGACAATCTTACTAGCCTCGTGTCAAGTTAGGACATATTTACAATCCATCAGAATCGTCGCTTTGTGTTGTGCCCCTGAGGTGCGCGATATACCCATTTAAAATAGAAATTCATCTATTTTACATGAAAATCAACTGCTTTGCTTAACGCTTCCCATGCATCTTCCAATATTTCTTCCGTATGTTTTTGTTGTTTACTAAAAACCGCCTGTCCTAAAGCATTTAATTTATCATAAAGCGCTTTATTCATATCAATTTCATAATAGGCATCACATCCAGAGGCACTGTCAAGCAGCATTATAATATCATTAAATCTATTGTGCTTTAAATATGAGTTATACGGATAAAGTTCAACTAAACGATAGCCATACCTTGTGTTTTCAGTATCATATTTGTGTATTGCAACTTCTTCCGTTTGTATACTCCTATTAAGCAACCCAATTATCAGATTCCCATAATTGCTCATAAATTTGGTATCAATGTCAGCTTGAATGCGGTCATCTTTTAAATAATCCGCACAAAGCATTCCCAAAAGAATTAAAACTGAAGCAACTGCCAAACATATAAAACTTTTTCTTTTCATCCTTTTCTCTCCCTTTTTAATAAGAATACTATTTTACGTGCAATTTGTCAATAATACAATTACAGTATTATTTATGTCTTTTTGGTTAATACTGTTTTAAGAATACTTATCAGCAGGAGGAAAACCTATGCTTGAAATAAACGGAAAAAGTGTCTACAACGCATTGGCAATGGGAAAATTACACTTTTTGTGCAAATGTCCCGACACAATAAAACGCCTTAAAATTCAAGACCCCAAAACGGAGGTTTTGCGTTTTAATGAAGCTCGTTCAACAGCAAAGAGTGAATTGCAGGCACTTTATAAAAAAGCAATTACGGAGGTTGGCGAGGCAAATGCTCAGGTTTTCCAGATTCACATTATGATGCTTGACGACGAGGACTATCACGGTGCAATCTCAGCAATGATACTTAATCAATCGGTAAATGCCGAATACGCCGTCAGCTATACATCAGATATCTTTGCCCGTACCTTCAGCGAAATGGATGACGAATATATGAAGGCCCGCGCCGCAGATGTCGGGGATATTGCCAAACGGCTCACCACAATCCTTGCAGGGAACTGCAGTTCGCAGGATGAATTAAGCGAACCGTCCATAATTGTAGCAGACGACCTGACCCCCAGCGAAACCGTTCAGCTTGACAAAGAAAAAATTCTTGGATTTGTAACCTTCCAGGGCTCTGTCTCGTCACACACCGCAATTCTCGCACGGACAATGAACATCCCTGCACTTATCTGCACGGGTGAAATAGAAAATATTCACAACCAAAAGACTGCAATCCTTGACGGTGCAAGCGGAACACTTTATATCGACCCCGATGATGATAAAATTGCTGATTTTAAAAAGCGAAAAGAGCTTGAAGATAACCGCACACGACTTCTTGCCGAGCTCAAAGGAAAGCCCAACGAAACAAAATCAGGTAAATCTGTCAAGGTATACGCCAACATAGGCAGCCCTGCAGACCTTGCCACAGCCCTTCAAAACGATGCAGGTGGGATAGGGCTTTTCCGCAGTGAATTTTTATATCTTGAAAAGAACACACCGCCAACCGAGGATGAACAGTTTGTCAAATACAAAGAAGTTGCCGAGGGCATGCTGAGTAAACCTGTAATCATTCGCACGCTTGACATCGGAGCAGACAAAAAAATAGGCTACTTTAATCTGCCGCACGAGGAAAACCCGGCTCTTGGTTTCAGGGCAATCCGCATCTGTCTCAGCGATACCAAGCTCTTTAAAACACATCTTCGTGCCATTCTCCGTGCCTCTGCCTATGGCAATCTTGCCATAATGTTTCCTATGATTATTTCATTGCAGGAGGTGCAATCAGCCAAAAAAATTCTTGAGGAAGCAAAAAACGAGCTGACATCCGAAGGTCTACCCTTTAACGAAAAAATTGAGGTGGGAATTATGATTGAAACGCCGGCGGCAGCAATCATCAGCGACCAGTTAGCACCCGAAGTCGATTTTTTCAGCATCGGCACCAATGATTTAAGCCAATATACCCTTGCCATAGACCGTCAGAATTCTCACTTAGAGCCATTTTTTGACCCACATCATCCCGCCCTTCTTCGCCTAATTGAAACAGTAGTCAAAAACGCTCACCAGCACGGCAAATGGGCAGGGATATGCGGCGAGCTTGGAGCTGATTTGTCCTTGACCGAAGAATTTTTAAAAATGGGGGTTGATGAACTCTCGGTTTCGCCGCCCTGCATCCTTAATATCCGCGAAAAAATACGCAGTATAGACTAAGTCTTTTAACTAAAATGAAAGGAGCCACTATGTTTAATTTTTTTAAGAAGGAAAAGACACTTACCTCTGTTGCCAACGGACGTATTATCGGCATTACTAAAATTCCTGACAAGGTTTTTTCGCAAAAAATTCTTGGTGACGGCTTTGGGGTAATTCCCACAACAGGCGATTTTTTCAGTCCGGCAAACGGGGTTGTAACAGATGTCACCGACACTCTGCACGCTTACTGCATAACCACAGATGACGGCCTTGAAATTCTTGTCCACATAGGCATTGACACCGTAGAGCTTAAAGGTCAGGGCTTTACGCCTCTTGTAAAGAAGGGCGACCGTCTTTCGGCAGGGGACGCTCTTGCCCACGCTGACCTCGAATTTCTAAAAGAAAAGGGCTACAGCACCGCAACCGCCGTGGTAATCACCAACACCGAAAAGCTAAAAAGCTTCAGTGTTCTTGAAACACCAACAGCAAAAGCAGGCAGTCCCGCTATGACATATAAATAATCTTTGGGGCAACTCCCCACCACTTTTAAGAAAGGATTTGAAAATCTATGAAAAACAAAGGTGAAAACGGACTTTTCAGTATTCTACAAAGAGTCGGACGTTCATTTATGCTGCCCATTGCCTTGCTTCCCATTGCGGGTCTTTTGCTTGGCATAGGCTCATCACTTACCAATCCAACCACCATACAGGCATACAACCTTGGTGCAATTCTCGGGCCCGGAACATTTTTCAACTCTGTTATGCAGGTGCTTGCCCAGACAGGTAGCATTGTCTTTGCAAATCTCCCCATAATATTTGCTATGGGTGTTGCACTTGGTATGGCAGAAAAGGAACACGGAACTGCGGTTTTATCTGCGGCTATCGCCTTCTTTATTATGCATCAGACAATCTCCACCCTTCTTTCAATAAACGGTCAGCTTGCCGAGGGCGTTATGCTTGAAGGTACTGT
>JAZRJT010000032.1:0-34930 GCA_045645905.1 Clostridia bacterium | reverse complement strand
CACAGCCGGCACAGAACAACACATCATGGAAGGCAGGTCAATTTTAATGAACATTACAAGCGGAGTAATCAAATCACCACAGAAGGTTATTGTCTATGGCGTTGAGGGTATAGGTAAGTCAACGTTTGTATCACAGTTCCCTGATCCTATTTTTATCGACACAGAAGGCAGCACCAAACATCTTAACGTAAAGCGTTTTGATAAGCCCACAAGCTGGGAAATGCTCAAAGAGCAGGTCAGATACGTAATCACCAACAAGCCCTGCAAAACGCTCTGTATTGATACAGCAGACTGGGCGGAACGTCTTTGTATGGAACACGTGTGCAAGAAGGCAAACAAGAATAATATCGAAGATTTTGGATACGGTAACGGATTCACATATATGAATGAAGAGTTCGGCAGACTGCTTAATCTTCTTGATGACGTAATCAGTGCCGGTATCAATGTTGCAATCACTGCGCACGCTCAGCTTGTCAAATTCGAGCAACCTGATGAAGCAGGCGCATATGACCGCTATGAGTTGAAACTCGGTGTGCGTAAGACAGAGAAACGCACAGCTGCTCTACTTAAAGAATGGGCAGATACAGTGCTCTTCGCCAATTACAAAACGGTTGTTGTTTCGGCTGATGATAAAGGCAAGAAACACAAAGCGTACGGCGGTGAAAGAGTAATGTATACCGCACATCATCCGTGCTGGGATGCAAAAAACCGCTACGGTTTGCCGTCTGAGTGCAAGTTTGAATATGCAGAAATTGCACCGCATATCCCGTCAGGTGTATCAGCAACCAAGATAACCCCATCTGCAGATTTTGAAACCGTACTTGATGACGATGACGAAGAGCCGACAAGAACTGCACAGACACCGGCACCAACCTCAAACACAATCAATATTCCTACAGGTATTCCCGTTGCACTTGCAGACCTTATGCGTGCAAATTCAGTATCAGAAGACGAAATCAGGCAGGCTGTATCTCAGAAGGGATATTTCCCCATAGACACACCGATTACGTCATATCCGAACGATTTTATTGAAGGTTGTCTGATAGCTGCTTGGGAGCAGGTATTTCAGATAATTAAATCAAACAGGCCCTTTTAAAAAAAATAAAAATATAGAGGAGACAAAAAACAATGAGCGATGTATTTAACGAAGTAATGACCGAACTTGACTGGGATAGCGAAATCAGCCACGACAGTGAATTTGTGCTGCTTCCTGACGGTGAATATGATTTCACCGTAAAGAAATTTGACCGTGCCAGACACAACGGCTCTGACAAACTTCCCCCTTGCAACAAGGCTGTACTTACCCTTGAAGTAACAGACGGCAAAAACAAGACAACAATCGAGCACAATCTGTTCTTGCATCAGAAAACAGAAGGATTCCTCTGTGAGTTCTTTACAGCAATAGGCCACCGCAAGCACGGTGAACCGCTGAGAATGAATTGGCCTGCTGTAGTAGGTGCAAAGGGACGCTGTAAAGTCTACGTTGATAAGTGGACAGGCAGAGACGGTCAGCAGAAGGAAGCAAACAAAATCAAAAAGTTTGTTGAGCCTAAAGCTCCTGCAACCGCTACAAGCTGGACACCCGGTGGCTTTTGATGGAACTGAGACCTTATCAAAGCGAAGCGAAAGCGGCAATATTTGAGCAATGGGAAAAGGTCCTTAAAACATTGCTTGTATTACCTACGGGATGCGGTAAAACAATAGTCTTTGCAAAGGTTACAGAGGATTGCGTGCGTACAGGTGGGCGAGTACTTATACTTGCCCACCGTGGCGAACTCTTAGAGCAGGCTGCCGACAAAATCAAGAGTGCAACAGGTCTCTGTTGTGCAGTTGAAAAAGCTGAGCAGACGTGTCTCGGAACGTGGTACCGTGTAGTAGTGGGCAGTGTACAAAGCCTTATGCGTGAAAAAAGGCTGAATCAATTCTCAAGTGACTATTTCGATTACATCATTGTAGATGAAGCACACCATGTTCTCTCAGATGGTTACAGGCGTGTTCTTGAGTATTTCAGTGAAGCAAAGGTGCTCGGTGTTACAGCAACACCGGACAGAGGCGACAAAAGAAACCTCGGTACAGTGTTTGATTCTCTGGCTTATGAATACACCTTACCGAAAGCAATCAAAGAAGGTTATCTCTCACCGATTAAGGCATTGACAATACCGCTTCAATTGGACCTTACGGGTGTTGCAATGCAGAACGGTGATTTTAAATCAGCCGACCTTGATACCGCACTTGACCCGTATCTATATCAGATTGCTGACGAAATGGTAAAAAACTGCTCCGATCGTAAGACAGTTGTGTTTCTGCCGCTGATTAAAACCTCACAGAAATTCAGAGATATCCTCAATGAGCGTGGTTTTCGTGCGGCTGAGGTAAACGGCGAAAGTAAAGACAGAGCCGAAATCCAAAAGGATTTTGCAGACGGCAAATATAATGTTCTTTGTAATTCAATGCTTCTTACAGAAGGCTGGGATTGCCCGAGTGTTGATTGTGTTGTTGTGTTAAGGCCCACTAAAGTACGCAGTTTGTATTCACAAATGATAGGCAGGGGTACACGTCTCTGTGAAGGAAAAGAAGATTTATTGCTTCTCGATTTCTTATGGCACACTGAACGCCACGAACTTTGTCACCCTGCGCACCTTATATGCGAGAGCGAAGAGGTAGCCAAGAAGATGACAGAAAACATTGAAGCTGCTGGCTGCCCTGAAGATATTCAAGAAGCTGAACAGCAAGCAACAATGGATGTTGTTGCACAGCGTGAGGAAGCTCTTGCAAAACAGCTTGAGGAAATGCGTAAGCGGAAGCGTAAGCTTGTAGATCCGTTACAGTATGAAATGTCCATTCAGGCTGAGGACCTTGTAAATTATGTACCTGCTTTTGGTTGGCAGATGTCACCGCCGAGCGATAAGCAAAAGGCGGCACTTGAGAAATTCGGTATATTCCCCGAAGAAATCGAGAATGCAGGTAAAGCTGAATTGTTGCTTACAAGGATTCAGCGACGTATGGCAGAAGGTCTTACCACACCGAAACAAATTCGTTGCCTTGAGAGTTACGGTTTCAGAAATGTCGGCACTTGGCAATTCAATCAGGCAATGCAGCTTATCAACCGTATTGCCGCAAACAGCTGGCGTGTGCCCGGACATATTAATCCTGAATCGTACGTTCCGAAGGAGATAGCTATATGAAAGATATAAACCTTATTGAATGCCTTAAATATATAGACCCTGCGTGCGTCACCTACACCGAATGGGTCAATGTCGGAATGGCACTTAAACACGAAGGTTACACCGTTTCTGATTGGGAAGAGTGGAGCAAAGCTGACAGTCGATTCCACGTTGGTGAGTGCGAGAAAAAATGGGAAACCTTTGTCGGGTCAGCTTCTCCCGTAACGGCAGGAACAATTGTACAAATGGCAAAAGAGAACGGTTGGCGTGCTTACAATGACGAAAGCTACGCTCTTGATTGGGATAGTACGATTGGTGGCAAGCCCGAGCTTAAAATCATCGACAAAAGCTGGCTTGAGGGTACGGATATTGTTATTCCCGAACACTGGGAACCATCAAAGCAGATTATCACCTACATAAACACCCTTTTTGAAGCTGCTGAAATCGTCGGTTATGTCACAGAGTGCTGGCAGAATAACGACGGCAAATACCTACCGTCAAAAGGTTCTTACACTTTGACAGCAGGTGAGATTGTCGAAAAACTCAACAAATACGGCGAAGATATCGGAGCAGCTCTTGGAGATTACAAGGCAGAAGCAGGAGCGTGGATACGTTTCAATCCCCTTGACGGCAAAGGTGTGCGCAATGACAACGTTACGGATTACCGCTATGCGTTGGTTGAGTCTGACACAATGGATATTGCACAGCAGAATACCATACTCCGACAACTCGAGCTTCCTATTGCTTGCCTTGTTTATTCGGGCGGTAAGAGCTTACACGCAATTGTAAAAATTGAAGCTTCAGGCTTTGAGGAATATCGCAAGCGTGTTGAGTTTTTATATGAGGTATGCAAGAAAAACGGACTTGAAATAGACCGCCAAAACAAGAATCCTTCCCGTCTTTCCCGTATGCCGGGTGTCGAGCGAAACGGTCAAAAGCAATACCTGCTTGATACCAACATCGGCAAACAGAGCTGGAATGAGTGGAAGGATTGGATTGAATCCGTTACAGACGAATTGCCCGACCCTGAAAGCATGGCCGATGTGTGGGGCGCTCTTCCCGAACTATCTCCGCCGCTTATACACGGTGTACTGCGACAGGGACACAAAATGCTTCTTGCAGGCTCATCAAAAGCAGGTAAAAGTTTTGCGTTGATTGAGCTTTGTTGTTCGATAGCTGAAGGCAGACCGTGGCTCGGTTTTGAATGTGCTCAGGGCCGTGTAATGTATGTCAACCTTGAGCTTGACCGTGCAAGCTGTCTGCACAGATTCAAAGACGTGTATACCGCTCTCGGTTGGATGCCGCAAAACATCAAAAATATTGACATTTGGAATCTTCGTGGTAAGTCAATACCGATGGATAAGCTCGCACCGAAACTCATTCGCAGGGCGGCGAAAAAGGGCTATATCGCAATCACAATTGACCCGATATACAAAATTATTACGGGTGACGAAAACTCAGCAGATCAGATGGCTTATTTTTGTAACCAATTTGACAAAGTATGTACCGAACTCGGTTGCGCCGTTATCTACTGTCATCATCATTCAAAGGGTGCTCAGGGCGGTAAGAACAGTATGGACAGAGCCTCCGGCAGCGGTGTTTTCGCCCGTGACCCTGACGCACTGCTCGACCTCATTGAGCTTCCTGCAACGGATGCGATGCGTGAGCAACAGGCGGATAAAGCTGTATGTAAGCTCTGTATGAAATGGCTCGGCAGATTCCAGAAGGAAGATGCAGCTTCACCCGATGATATGCAGTCTTATCGTGCTATGCTTGATATCTGCCGCAATGTACTCACTCCGTCAACCTTTGACCTTCTGATTCAGGAAATGCCCGAAGTGCGTGAGAGGGCATACAAACAATCGGCATGGCGTATTGAAGGCACTCTGCGTGAATTCCCTCGCTTTGACCCGATTAATCTCTGGTTCAGCTTTCCCGTGCATATGCCCGATGAAACAGGTGTTCTGCTCGATGTCGAGCCGAATAGCGGATTTACCGCCAAAGGTGCTCCGTGGGCTAAAAACTTTGATAAAAAGAAAAGCAAGGAAGAATTGAAGCAGGCGAGAAGCGAAGCACTCGAAACAGCTTTTCAGGCGTGTCAGATTGACGGTGAGGCTATGATTTCAGACATTGCCGAATATCTCGGAAAAACCGAAAAAACCGTCAGAAATCACATTGAAGAACATGGTGGCTTTTGGGTAGATAATAGCGTTATTGGCTTAAAAGCGTAAGGAAAAAGTCGATAAAATTTCTTTTTCTCTGCGAAGGAAAATTTCGATAGTTAATCGAGAATTTCCCTATGAGGGAAAAAGTCGATAAATAATCGAGAATTTCCCAGGGAAAGAAAAACCATATTACTACGTAATATGTCCTTACGGCTCTTCCCGATGGTCAGAGGGGTGAAGTAGTTGTGCGAAGCTCACGCACAACAACTCCTTCCCCCGACCTCTGACAAAGGCAAAATTTTTTTGAAAGAATCGAGGTAGAAAATGAAAGCAAGAATACCGACAAGCAAAATTGAAAAGCAAGAGTTTAATGAATATATCAAACGCAACTTCAACCTTTATGATGAACGCATCTTTCAATGCTGGGCAATGGCTATGAACGATGCAGGGTATGACAGCGAACAAATCAGCGACACAGCAAAAAAGGCTTACAAGCTTATGACCGAGATATGTGAGCACCGTATCAGTTGGAAAGATATGCAAGACACGCTGAAAGATGAAATTGGCATTGAATTCGTTTTCAATAATATCAAGTTTAATCCTGTTGATTCAAAACGAGTGCTTGACATTATCGAGCGATACAGAGACGGCTATTGCACGGCAAATGTGTGCATAGAGGAAATTGAAAGAGAGGTAAAGCAATGACACTCGAAGAAGCTATTGAAATGCTCAAAACCGAGTATGAAAAAGCAATGAATCAGGAGTATATCAACAAACCGCTTGCTTATGCATTGTACCAAGTATGGAAAAAAGCTGACAGAAAGAGAGGTAGACCGAGAAATGACAGATGATTCAGAGATTAAAAGGGCTTTGGAGTTTTTCAAAAGTGGAAAAAACGAGAATTTTGCATTTGTGAGTGGTAATGCCCTCGACCTCATCAACCGCCAACAGGCAGAGATTGAAGATGTTCGTAATGGCGTTAAATCATATAAGGGCAAATATAAAAGTGCAAATAAAACTGCAATGGAATTGCAAGATGTGATTAAGAAAAAAGACGCAGAGATTGAAACCTTAAAAATCCAAAACGAGCATCTTGCAACTTTTTGGAGAGAAACACAACAACAACTTGAAGACCTTGAAAAAGAAATGGTGGGTGATGCGGAGTGAAAGCAGTTTTAATCAGCATACAGCCTAAATGGTGTGAGCTTATCGCAAGCGGCAAAAAGACGGTTGAGGTAAGGAAAACAAAACCGAAACTTGAAACGCCGTTTAAGGTTTATATCTATTGTACGAATACAAGACCTTACCTTGTGTGGGGTGATGTGTTTAAAGGCGATTGGGTAACAGAGTTTACACATATTTCGGGGTATAATCGCAAAGAAGCTGAAAGAATATGGGGCGTGTTTAACGGCAAAGTCATAGGCGAGTTTGTGTGTGACAAAATAAACGAAGTAGGTTGGATTAATACTCCCGACCATCCATTGTGGAGAAATAGTTATAACAAAGATTCTTGCCTTACCGATAATGAACTTTTTGAATATACCAAAGGCGGTTTATTTTATGAATGGCACATATCTGACCTTGTAATCTATGATAAGCTAAAATGTTTGGGTGATTTTAACCATTGCGGTGTAAATTATCATTTTAACCCTGTTGTTACAAAACCGCCGCAGTCTTGGTGCTATGTTGAAAAGTTGGGTGAGGGGTGATGAAAATATCAAAAGTGTTACGTGAAGGTGATGTGGTGTTTTCGTCAGCTAACGGTCAGCCGATGAAAGTGACAAGAGTATATTCCAATGGTTTTGATACAGAGGATGACTATTACAGCTTTGAAGAACACCGTGAATTATATTACCTCACAAAAAGAGGTTATCTCGATTCGATAAGGAGTGACAACAATGCCGAATGAAAAGTGTCCATACTGTCACGAGGATGCAGACGGATATGTCAAGATGTTTGGAATGTTTTGTTTGCATCAGAACAGAAACGAAGGTTGGCAGTTACACGCAGGTAAAGGTAAACCGAGACCGATAAATTATTGCCCTATGTGTGGCAGAGAATTGAGAGGTGCTGACAATGGCTGAATACAGAAAAATCAGCGGATTTCCTTATAGTGTATCTGACAACGGAACAGTAAGAAATGATAGAACAGGTAATTTTGTAAAGCCTGTATTATCAAACAGCGGTTATTATCGTGTTAGGTTATGGGAACACGGAAAAGGGAAAAATTTCTTTGTGCATAGACTTGTTGCTGTTGCGTTTGTTCCTAACCAAAACAATAAGCCCGAAGTAAATCATATAGACGGCAATAAAATGAATAATGTTTTTACAAATTTAGAATGGGTTACAGGAGCAGAAAACAAGAAACATTGCCGAGAGGTACTGGGCAAGGTCAACAGAAACCCTAACACCGAAGCGGCTCACAACGCTTGTAAAAAGCGTGTCAGATGTGTTGATACCGACACGATATATGAAAGTGTTACATCTGCCGCAAAAGCCATAGGCGTTACTCAAGGTTCACTTTCCGCACACTTAATCGGGTTAAACAAAAAGTGTAAGGGGCTAATTTTTGAATATTATACGGCAAAGGAGTGATTGTTTGTGAGTTACATTGAGCGTGAAAAAGCAATACAAATTATTGAAAAACATATGAACCATACCGCTTACAAAGTATCAACAAACAGTATTGTTTCCGATGTTTATAAAATGGCAACAACACACGCAACCGAATATTTGAGAGTTGTTCCTGCCGCCGATGTGGTTGAGATTGTAAGGTGTGAGAATTGCAAGCATTTTCACGAATATCCGTACAAAGGCACAAATGACCCTTCGGGTTGGGGAAAGTGCAAACGGATTAATATGGATATCGACCTAACAATAAATGATTTTTGCAGTTACGGTGAAAGGAAGTGAGAGGATGGCTGATAAATTCGTTGACGGTCTTAAACACGACGGCGGTAAGCCTCGGCTTTCACTTGTGCCGCCTATACTTATCAGAGCGGTTGGCACGGTTATGACACACGGTGCCGAAAAATACGGTGTAAACAGCTACAAAAACGTTGAGCCTGACAGATACCGTGATGCACTTGCAAGACATTATTGCTCATATATGGAAGACCC
Source organism: Clostridia bacterium (assembly GCA_045645905.1). GTDB lineage: Bacteria > Bacillota > Clostridia > Monoglobales > Monoglobaceae > SIG440. Next base: position 26,481 of record JAZRJT010000032.1, on the reverse strand, counting down.
ACACGGCAAAGATAAAGACAGCGGACTTCCGCATTTATGGCACGTAGCTTGCAATGTTGCGTTTTTACTTGAACTTGATAAGGAGGGAAAACATGAAAAAAACTAAACAATTCTTTCTGCCGATGAAACCGCCAACGGTTACGGCACAACAGAAGGGTGAAAGAATTCTGTGTGGTAAAATTCACCACTACGAGAAGCCTGAAGTCACTGCAGTACGTGAGAAGTACAAGGCTCATCTTGCAAAGTTTGTGCCGGACGAACCATTCGAAGGTCCCGTACAGCTCTTTACACAGTGGTTATATCCCGTCACAGGCAATCATAAGGACGGGGAATATAAAATCACTAAGCCCGATACAGATAATTCTCTGAAGCTTTTTAAGGACGTTATGACGGATTTGAATTTCTGGCACGATGACGCTCAAGTAGCCTCGGAGATTACCGAAAAGTTTTACTCTAATATACCCGGAATATTTGTAAAAGTGGAGGAACTTGCATATGGCGAAGATACAGCTTGACACTATATTATTGACACAGACGAACCTAAAAGCGGAAATCTATAAGGCGATTATTGCCCGAATTTTAAGTCTAAAAAAAGGAAGGTGAGTTTATGCCGGAATCTTATATGTCTAAAGACGTACTCTGTCCCTTCTACCATAAAGATATCCAGAATAAGATATGTTGCGAAGGCATTGACGAGGATGGCTCTATTCATCTTAATTTTACTTCCGGCAAAAAACGGATAGAATACGAGAGGGCTATGTGTTGCAATGACTTCAGGCTATGTCTGATAGCACAGGCTCTCAATAAAAAGTGGGATGATGGCGGTTAGAACATTTACTTAAACACTCCGAAAGGGGTGTTTTATTTTTTTGCGGGGGTGGGTTTACATTGAAACCTTCGATTGAGCTACCATAGTAACAGTATATGAAAGGAGCTTCCCAATGGTAGATTGGACAACCATTAAAACAGAATATGTGACTACCGATACGAGCTACCGGAAGCTCGCAGATAAGTATGGTGTGTCTATGACTGAAGTGTCAAGACACGGCAAAGAAGAATGCTGGCGTGAACAAAGGCAAAAATACCAAGAAAAAGCTTATGCAAAAACACTCGATACACTAATTAAAAACCAGCAGAAACGTGTGGAACGAATACAAACACTTGCAGATAAAATTCTCGACAAAATTGAACAGTCAGTAGATAAGATGGACGAATTTGACTCGCAGACATATAGACAGCTCACGGCAGCTATTAAAGATATTAAAGAGATACAGATGCTTAAATCTGATATTGATATCAGGGAACAGGAAGCACGCATAGATAAGCTCAACAGAGATGCTAAAGATAACAACCAAGACTTGAAAAAATACGGTGTTGTGTTACTCCCCGCTGTTGCACCGTTAACTCCTCCTGAAAATAATGATGAATGACAATGTTATATGGTCTCCACAGCCGAGACAACAGATATTTATGTCGAGAGCTGAAGATGAAGCTCTATACGGTGGTGCTGCAGGTGGCGGCAAGAGTGATGCGATCATTATGGAATCCACAAGGCAGATAGATATACCACACTATAAAGGCTTGGTGCTTCGTAAGACATATCCTCAGCTATCTGAACTTATCGAAAAGAGCCTTAACTATTACCCGAAAGCATTCCCCGGTGCAACGTACAACGCATCCGAACATACTTGGAGATTCCCCAGCGGTGCAAAGATAGTCTTCGGTTCAATGCAACACGCCAAGGATAAGCTGAACTATCAAGGTAAAGCCTACGATTTCATTGCATTTGACGAGCTTACTCATTTTACTTTTGATGAATATATATACCTGATGTCACGAAATCGACCGAATGGGCCGGGTACTCGGTGCTATGTAAGAGCCTCTGCCAACCCCGGTGGCATAGGGCATGGATGGGTTAAGAACCGCTTTATCACAGCAGGTAGACCGATGGACACACTATGGGATGCCGTAAAGGTAGTAAAGCCTGATGGGAGCTTATACAAGAAGTGGATGTCACGCATATTCGTTCCTTCGTCTGTTTTTGATAACCAAAAGCTTCTGGAGAACGATCCGAACTATCTTGCAAGGCTTGCATCATTGCCTGAAGCGGAGAAGAAAGCTCTCCTTTACGGCGATTGGGATAGCTTCTCAGGTCAGTATTTCACCGAATGGCGAGATAATCCTGATGGTTATCAAAACCGAATCGGTACACACGTTATTGACCCGTTTGAGATACCGAGTGGTTGGAGTATACACAGAAGCTTTGACTGGGGCTATAACAGACCGTTCTCGTGTGGATGGTGGGCTGTAGATTATGACGGTGTAGCATACAGAATACTTGAGCTATACGGATGCACTGACACACCAAACCAAGGTGTTAAGTGGACAGCAGACAAAGTATTCAGCGAGATAGCAAAAATTGAAAAAGAACACAGATGGCTTAAAGGGAAACAGATACACGGTGTGGCTGACCCTGCGATATTTGCAGAAGATGGTGGTGCTTCAATTGCAGAAACGGCTGCAAAGTACGGTGTTTACTTCAAAAGAGGCGATAATCAGCGAATTCCCGGTTGGATGCAGATGCATTACAGGCTGGCATTTGACGAGAACGGATTCCCGATGATGTACATATTCAGCAACTGCAAGGCTACGATCAGAACGCTTCCAGCACTGGTGTTTGACGATAACAAGGTTGAAGACCTTAACACAGCAGGAGAAGACCATATTGCTGACGAAATGCGTTACTTTTGTATGAGCAGACCGATTAAGCCAAGAGAGGTAGTTCAACCTGATGGATACAGCAGCAATCCCTTGTATTTATTCCTCGATATACCAAGGGAAGACATTACAACGGTTACACGAAGACCGAGAATGGAGATTATAAATGGCTGATAAGAATAAGAAAAAGCCTGAAGAAGCATCAAAAGCGGTGCAGAATCAGGCAAACAACAATATACAGCAGATTCCTTCCGAAGAGGAACAGCTTATGCGAAGACAATCTGCTCCTCGCCCTACAGCCGAGAGCGAAGCTCAAAGGCTTTTGCAGCTTCAGCAGGAAAAGATGCTGGCATCACAGGGTGTTGACGGCAATGGTGCTGTTAACGGCATTAAAACTGTAAGAGCACCTATAGGGGAAAAGGAAGTAAGCAAGCTTAACGCTACACTTCAGGATTACAAGCGAGGAAAACACTCTCTTGAGCAGAGAATTGTTGAAAATGAAGAGTGGTACAAACTTCGCCATTGGGACTGTATGCGTAGAGAAAAGCACGGCGAAAAGGATGAAATTGAACCGGTTTCAGCTTGGTTGGTCAACTGCATTCTAAACAAGCACGCTGATGCGATGGATAATTTTCCTGCACCTAACATTCTGCCGAGAGAGGAAAGCGATAAAGGCGAAGCACAGATGCTCTCTTCTATTATTCCTGTAGTTCTTGAGCAGAATGACTTCGAACAGACATATTCAGACAACGCTAATTACAAGCTTAAAAACGGTACAAGCGTATATGGCGTCTTTTGGGACAGTTCCAAGCTTAACGGTCTTGGCGATATATCAATTAAAAAGACAGATATTCTTAACCTTTTCTGGCAGTCAGGTATTACAGATATACAGGACAGCCGATATGTATTCCACGTAGAGCTAATGGATAACGAGCTTATTGAAAGCAAATACCCACAGACAAGGGGCAAACTTGGTGGTGAAACAGGCACAGTAAGCAAATATATCTACGATGACACCGTTGACACAACCAAAAAGTCAGAGGTTGTCGACTGTTATTATAAGCGAAACATTGGTGGCAAAACTATCTTGCATTACTGCAAGTTCGTTAACAATATTGTCCTCTTTGCAACAGAAAATGACAAGAGATACGCCACCACGGGATGGTACAATCACGGTTTATATCCCTTTGTAGTTGATACACTCTTCAAAATTGAAGGTTGTCTTGCAGGCTTTGGCTACATCGATCTTGGCAAAGACACACAGACCTACATAGATAAAGGCAATCAGGCTATTCTCAAGAATGTTCTTGCCAACGCTACTCCGAGGCACTTCATCAGTGGCAGCGGTAGTGTTAACGAGGAGGAATACCTCGACATAAACAATCCGCTTATTCACGTTGACGGAATGCTTGGTCAGGACACTATCCGACCAATACAGACCAATACATTAAGCAATATTCACGTAGCGGTTATAAACAATAAGATTGATGAGCTGAAAGAGACAACAGGTAACAGAGATATCTCAACCGGTGGTACAACAAGCGGTGTTACAGCCGCATCTGCTATTGCAGCTATGCAGGAGGCAGGCAGCAAGCTGTCAAGAGATAACAACAAGGCTTCTTTCAGAGCATTCCGTAAAGTTATAAACCTCGTTATTGAGCTTATAAGACAGTTCTATGACCTCCCAAGATGCTTCCGTATCACAGGTGAGAACGGTGCTGCAGAATTCGTCAGATATTCAAGCAAAAACATTCAGCCGCAGGCTCAGGGCAACAGTTACGGCGTAGATATGGGCTTCCGCATACCTATGTTTGACATAGAAGTTACGGCACAAAAGCAAAGCCCTTACAGCAAAATGGCACAGAATGAGCTTGCACTTCAGTTCTTTGGTGCCGGTTTCTTCAATCCGCAGATAGCTGATCAGGCTCTTGCGTGCCTCGATATGATGGACTTCGACCGGAAGCAGTTTGTTATGCAGAAAATATCACAGAATGGCACAATGCTTCAGCAGATACAGATGATGCAGGCACAGATGATGCAGATGGCACAGATCATTGACCAACAGAATCAGAACGGAAGCAATATGACAGAACAGCTCGCAGCAAGCTTTGGTATGAGTGCTCCGGCTATGGTGCCGGGTAAAACACCCAAAAAAGGTGTTGCAGAAGAAACGGAAGCTCTCGGCGGTGAGGAGAAAAAAGAGTCATCTACAACAAAGAATGCAAGACAGAAAGTAGCTGATTCTACTTCACCCACATAAGGAGATCCTATGGTTACTGTAAATTACGAGACTTCCCCTAAATACAAGACATTCAGATTGTCCGTGACAGGGCACGCAGGGCAGGCAGAGGTCGGCAAAGACCTCGTCTGTGCTTGCGTATCCATTCTTACATATACAGCTGCTCACAATGTTGAGTTTTTAGCTGGTGTCGGAGCTTATGCACAGCCTCCGGCAATCAAACTTAATGAAGGAGACAGCCACATCGAGTGCAAGGTTACCGAGCAATCGCTATATAAGAACCTTGCAAACCGATTGGATGCTGTAGTGACAGGCTTCCGTCTCCTTCAGGCATCATATCCACAGTATGTCACATTTAACTTTAATGGCAAGGCTGAAAAGCCAAATATATAAGCCACGAGTCGCTCACGTTACGAGCAGAAAGGAAGATACTATGTCAACCAAAAAAATTTGCTTCGAATCTGTTAACCTTCAGCTTTTCGCAGAAGGTGCTGGCACAGCAGGTAATGGAGCAGCAACGGGCGATAACGGGACAGCCGCCGTGTCCAACGGTAGAAACGCCAATTCTCTTTCGAATGTGCAGTACGGCATTCAGACAGAAGAAGGCACAGCACCAGTCACCGAGGTGCAGACAGAAGAAGCTCCTGCAGAAGATGCAAACACTCGCTTTGAGAACCTTATCAAGGGTGAATTCAAAGACCAGTTTAATCAGAGAATGCAGGATGCTGTGCAGAAGAGGCTGAAAAGCTCAAAGGAAACTGTAGACAAATTCAACGCTCTCGCTCCTACCCTTGAGATGCTTGGCAAAAAGTATGGTGTAGATGCATCCGATATCAATGCACTCACACAAGCCATACAGGATGATGATGCTTACTACGAAGAAGAGGCACTGGAAAAGGGTCTTACAGTAGAACAGCTCAAGAATATCCGCAAGGTTGAAAGGGAAAACGCTGACCTTAAGAGGCAGATGGACGAAGAGAGAGCAAGACAGAACGCTGACAGAATCTACTCCGAATGGATGCGTCAGTCAGAGGATATCAAGAAAGTCTATCCTAACTTTGATTTCAGAACCGAAATGCAGAACCCGAAGTTCACAGACCTACTCCGCAATAATATCGATGTAAGAACAGCTTATGAGGTCATTCACAAAGATGAAATAATCCCTGCGGCTATGCAGTTTGCAGTGCAGACTACAGAGCAGAATCTTACAAACAAAATTATAGCCAACGGAGCAAGACCTGTAGAGAACGGCAATGGTTCTCAGGGAGCTTCGGTTACAAAGAGTGATGTGTCAACACTCACCAGAAAAGACCGTGCGGAGATTAACCGCAGGGTAGCAAACGGAGAGAAAATCACTTTCGGCTAATCCCTTAAGCAGATTTAATCTCCGAAACTACATGACAACAAAAGGAGATTAAAATTATGTTCGATTACATTTACACAACACTTAACCTTCAGCTTTTTGCTGGTAACCTTAACACTAACGTAACCACAGACGCAGGTCTTTCTGCAGAGAATAAGACTCATTACGATATGACTCTTATCGATGAAGCTGGTCCTTATCTCGTTCACGATCAGTTTGGTCAGAAGAGACCCATCCCTCGCAACGGCGGTAAGAAAATCGAATTCCGCAAGTATGCATCCTTCCCCAAGGCTCTTACACCCCTTACTGAAGGTGTAACACCTGATGGCAGAAAGCTCTCCGTAAGCACCATTGAGGCAGAGATTGCTCAGTATGGTGACTATGTTACACTTTCTGACGTTCTTGACCTTACTACTATCGATAACAATGTTGTAGAGGCTACAAAGCTTTGCGGCAGACAGGCTGGTCTTACACTTGATACAGTCACAAGAAACGTTCTTCAGTCAGGTACAAACGTACACTTCTGCGGTGGTAAAACTGAAAGAAGTGCACTTACAGCAGATTCTGTACTTACAGTTGCAGAGGTCAAGAAGGTTGTTGCTACACTTAAGGCAGCTAATGCACCTAAGATTAACGGCTCTTATATTGCCATCATCCACCCCTATGTTGCTCACGATCTTATGAGCGACCCTGAATGGATTGATGCACACAAATACACAACATCTGAGAACATTTACGAAGGTGAAATCGGTAAGGTAGCAGGTGTACGCTTCGTTGAAACATCTGAAGCTGCTATCTTTACTGGTGCAGAAGCAGATTGCCCCAGCGGTCTTGCAGTATTTGGTTGCCTTTTCATCGCAGACGGTGCTTATGGTGTAACAGAGATTACTGGTGGTGGTCTTCAGACTATCATCAAGCAGCTCGGTTCTTCTGGTGTTGCCGATGCTCTTAACCAGAGAAGCTCTGTAGGCTGGAAGGCTATCAAGACCGCAGAAATTCTTGTTGATGCTTATCTCGTCAGAGTTGAGTGTTGCTCTAAAGATTTTTCTGCAACAGCAAAGGCTAACTGATTAACCAAACATAAGGGGAGGGATATCTCCCTCCCCGACAATTACCAAGGAGGCTATTATGGCTAAATTTGAAAACGCAGCAAACACCACAAAGGATACAGTTACCATCCGTCTTCCTCTCACCAAGACAGAAAAGGATGATGTATTTGTCGGTCTTAACGGCACTACTTACCTCATCAAACGAGGCGTCGCAGTTGATGTGCCGAGAGGTGTTGCAAAAATCCTCGAAAACAGAGAAAGAATGCTTGCAAAGTGCATTGAGTTCGATGCTGAATTTGCAAAAGGCGAGGAATAATAAGCCCTGCAAGGGCAATAATCAAGGGGAGCAGTGCACACTCGCTCCCCAATTTACTATAAGGAGGATGCCAAATGACAATAATCGAGGCTATCCACGCTATTGATTCAATCAAACCGAATAATTATACGGAATCGGACAAGGTAAGATGGCTGTCCACGCTCGATGGTTTGGTCAAGATAGAGGTTATTGACACACACGAAGGTGCAGAGGGAATTAATTTCACAGGCTACGATGACAACACACCTACGGATACAAAGCTTCTTATCCCTGAACCTTATGCAGAAAAGGTTTACACACAGTGGCTTCAGTCACAGATAGATTTTGCCAACGAAGAAACAGCAAAGTATAACAATTCCTCTGCTGTATTTAACCACACATACAGCGAATTCCAGAAATATTACAACAGGACACATATGCCTGTTATCAAACAGAGAAAATATTTTTAAGGAGGCAAAAAAATGTATCTACCTTCCTTAAATGAAATAAAAACCAACAGAGATATGGTCGATGTATTTGGCGGCTATAACCACAATCTTCGCATCAACAACGGAGAGTTCTTCGATATGACCAATCTCACGTCATCCTACTACCCTACATTGTCTCCAAGAGGTAAGAGAGGCATCTACTATACCCCTAAATCTGAAACGGGAATACAGGGCATTATAGCGAAAGATAAGCTATGCTGGGTCGATGGCAGAAACTTCTATATAAACGGCTACGAGGTGCAGATGCAGCTCAATGAAGAACCAAAGAGTCTTGTTGCTATGGGGGCATACGTTATCATAATGCCCGATAAGAAGTGGATTAACACACTTAAGACGGACGATGACGGCAATAGATGGGGTTATATAGAAAATTCGGTTACTGTACCTTCGGAAGGCAATGACGTTTCATTTGCAATGAGTAGAATGGATGGCTCTGTGCTTGAAAACGTATCGACAGGTAATGCCGCACCCGATGAACCGAAGAACCTTGACTATTGGATAGATACCTCATCCGACACTCACACGCTTAAGCAGTGGGATGCAACCACATCAATGTGGACATCGGTAGCTACTACCTATGTAAGAATCTCCTCACCCGGTATCGGCAGAGGCTTCAGCAAAGGCGATGGCATTACAATATCAGGTCTTGCAGGGCATGAAGACCTTAAAAGCATCGATGGAAGCTTCATTATATGGAGTTTAGGCGATGATTTTATAACCGTAGTTGGCATTATAGACCAAGCAAAGACAATAATTGACGAGGTAACTGTAAGCCGTACAATGCCTGAAATGGACTATATTACAGAGGCAGGCAACAGACTGTGGGGCTGCAGATATGGTTTGAACGCCAATGGGGATGTTGTAAACGAAATATATGCTTGCAAGCTTGGCGATTTTAAGAATTGGAATTGCTTTGCAGGCACATCTACAGACAGCTACACAGCTTCCTGCGGTACTGATGGTGTGTGGACGGGAGCTATAACCCATCTTGGATACCCTGTGTTTTTCAAAGAAGGTTTTCTTCACAAGGTATACGGCAATTTCCCCTCAAACTTTCAGATACAGACTACGGCTTGCAGAGGTGTCGAAAGAGGTAGTCACAAGAGTCTTGCAATAGTCAACGAAGCTCTGTACTACAAATCACCTTCAGGAGTATGTGTGTATGATGGTTCTCTCCCACAGGAGGTATCTTATGCGTTTGGTGACGAGCGATTCTGTGATGGTGTTGCCGGTTCTTGTGGCAATAAGTACTACATATCAATGAAGAGCTTATCAACCAATAAGTATGTATTGATGGTGTACGATACGGCAAAACGGATGTGGCACAAGGAAGATGAGACCAACGCAAAAGCCTTTTGTACTTGCGATAGTGAGCTGTATTACATTGATGCTGCTGACGGTAAGCTCAAAACAATGCTTGGTAGTGGTGAGCTTGATACAAATCCCGTTAAATGGATGGCAGAAACAGGTGTGCTCGGCACAGATATGCCTGATAAAAAGTATATTTCAAGACTTACTGTAAGACTTTCGCTTGCAATTGGGTCAGTGGTGCAGATATTTGCTCAGTATGATTCTTGCGGAAATTGGGAGCATTTGGGCACACTTAACGGAACAACGCTGAAAACATTCTCTGTTCCCGTCAAACCAAAGCGATGCGACCATATGAGGCTACGAATATGTGGTGTAGGCGAGGCAAAGATATACTCAATCGTTAAGACTATAGAACAAGGGAGTGACATTTAATGGCATATGATATTCGACTCCCTAATATAACGGCTACAACAGAGCGAGGTCAGCTTGAGCAGATACGAAGTTACTTGTATCAGTTTGCAGAACAGCTTAAATATACCGTTAATGTCATTGAGCTAAATACAAGTAATGCTGTAGTGCAGGCACAGACGGCAAGCATATCGGTAGCTGACCCTACACCTGAACAAAGGCTCAAACAATTCAACAATCTTAAGAATCTTATTATATCTTCAGCAGATATAGTCGAAGCTTACAGCGAAGAGATATCTTACAGACTGTCAGGTCAATACGTAGCACAGTCAGACTTTGGAACATTCAGAGAAGAAACCACCAAGCAGGTTGAAGAGAATTCCAAAAACCTTACGGCATACTATGAAAAGCTTGAAGATATCGATGGTGTGCAGAAGCAGACATCCGCATACATACGAACCGGATACATTGCAATGGAGAATGGCGAAGAGATCATAGGCGTTGAAATAGGTCAAAAGTCATATGGCGATGTTGAGGATAACGAGAATTCTGGTTTTGTTCGTTTCTTACCCACAAAAACTGTTTTCTATGATGAACGAGGTAACCAGATGGCTGTATTAAGTAACCGAGAACTCTTTATTGATGGCATTGTTTGCAAGGGTAAGGTATATATTAACAATTTTGTCATTGAAGCCTCTGTAGAGCGAGGACTTTCAATTAAGCCTACAGGAAGGGTGATATAGTATGGCAACTGAAAAGATATATTTTAATCGATCGGGAACAATTCGTCTGGAAATTGGTTCTACAATTAACCTCTTGCATTATGCGAAGGTCACTCTTTCAATTGGCAACACAGTAATTCACGCTTCCGGTAAGCTCCCTAAAGGTCAAGAATATTATGACTGGGCTATAACAGATGCCGAAAGATCAGCAATTATCGGGTTTCTTCCTCCTAACTCAAGTACTATATCCGGCACAATGAAGGTTGATATATTCTGGGTTGCTACAGACAAGGATGACAACTTGAGCCTTAACGATAAAGAACACGCTGTAACATTTGTCCTTGAAGAGACCGAAAGCACCAAACCTACAGGTTCTATCACCAGCAAAGTTTCAGAGCCTTATGCCGCTTATGTGCAGAGCAAAACATATATAAAGCTCTCGGTAAGTGCTGAGGCACTTAACAACGCTACAGTCAAGACCGTTGCTGTCACAGTTGGTGATAAATCTTGCAAGCAAATCTCTAATTCAGATGGCAGTTATGTATTCGAATCGGATGTGCTTTACAACAAAGGTACAAACGGCATAATTGTTACAATAACAGACTCCAGAGGCTTTAAACAAAGCATAAGGGATAGCATATACGTTAATGCATATGCTCCCCCTATGCTGACACCTTTAGATAATTCAGACGGCATTGTGTGCAGAAGATGGAATCCAAATATACAAGAAATAGATGATATGCACGGTACAGAGTGCCAAGTTGCTTTAAATGTATACGCATCATATGTTCCCGAAGTGTTGACTGAATATACGCTGTACTACAAATACAAAAAGGTAAGTGACAACGAATGGTCTGTCGAGCTACCAATCGAGACACGAACAATAAGTACTACAGGTGTAGCTGAATTTGTGACCATTATTACTGATGGCACGATTACCGATGAGAACGGAGTACGGATAGGCAAATTCAGTACCGAATCAGAATACGATATCGAGCTGAGAGTGATTGATGAGCTTGACGGTGAGAATACCAGATATGAGCAGCTACCTTGTCAGGAAACGTCTTTCAACATAAAGCCTAACGGAATGGGCGTTGCGATGGGTAAATACTCGACACTCGATAAAACATTTGATACACCTTGGTCTATCCATTCAGATGCAGATATAATTGCCGATGGCAAGGTGTCCGGTGCAAGTGTTGAAACTAACAAGTTGGTGCTTGGTGGAAAAGAAATAACAGTAACTGCAGATGAAATCAACTCATTAAAAGGTATTAAAGGCGAAGTACAAACAAGGCTGACACAGATATCAAACTCTGCAAGTGCAACGGAAAGTAACCTTCAAAACAATTATTATAACAAGGCAAAAATCGACAGCTTTATAAGCTCGATTGAAAGTAGACTTAAGGCTCTTGAGAACAAATAAAAGGAGTGATTTATATGGCAATTGATAAGAAAAAGCTTGATGCCGGGCTAAAAAAAGCCGTGGACAGTGGCACGGACATAATTAACAACGGTGTTCCTATAGCCGGGAAAGTAGTCAATACGGGCATAGATGTCCTGTCATCAATTTTGGGTGGAGGCAAAGGCATGGGGACAGGTTCAGCTAATCTGACAGACTACAACAAACCTTACACACAGAGTGATGCGGTAACACAGCTCGGTAACAACCTTAACAATATGAGCAAACCTGTTCAGCAGCAATCACAGTTTCAGCAAACTCTTCAGCAGACAATGGATCAAATTCTTAATAAGGGCGAATTTAAGTACGATGTTAATGCTGATGCTCTATACAATCAGTATAAAGACCAGTATATGGCAGGCGGTCTTACTGCAATGCAGGACACTATGGGTCAAGCTTCAGCTCTTACGGGAGGATATGGTAACAGCTACGCACAAACAGTAGGTCAGCAACAGTATCAGGGCTACCTTCAGCAGCTGAATGATAAGATACCGGAGCTGTATCAGCTCGCAAGAGATTCATATGACAGAGACCTTTCTAACCTGTATAACCGTTATGGTCTTCTTTCCGATGCTGAAGCAAAAGAATACTCACGCTACAGAGATGAAGTTTCCGATTACTATGCCGACAGAGACTACCTCACAAATCGCTACTACAACGAGAAAGACTTTGACTACAACCAGTGGGCAGACAACCGTGACTTCTCTTATCAGCAGCACCGTGACAACATAGCTGATGAGCAGTGGAGAGAAGCATTTGACCGAGAGGTTTACGAGTCTGATCGCAACTACAATAGAAGCGTATATGAGTCTGACAGAAACTATGATTATCAGGTAGGCAGAGATCAGGTATCGGATACACAGTGGCAGCAGCAGTTTGACCGTGGTGTATATGAGTCTGATCGAGATTATGACTACAGACTTGACAGAGATAAAGTTGAAGACACAAGATATGACATAGAGTGGCAGAATACGCTTGACAGACAGAAGGTTGCAGATCTTCAATGGAGTAAAGAGTATAACCTTGCTGCTAAGAAGGCAAAAGCTGATGCCGATGCTTATGCAATGAAGCAGGAAATCGAATTAAAAACAAGTGCAGCCAAGTCTATATATAAGAACTTCACAAAGCGAGCAAAATCCGCATCATCCGAATGGTCACCCGGTGACCCCCTTGCAGATGCCGAAGCTATTGCAGCTTTTCAGGCGTTGTCTACAGCTGCAGATAAGGGCAGCATTACTGATGCCGAATACGAATATTTAATTAATATATTTGGTCTTTAAGGAGGATAAAAATGTCGAGAGCTGATGATTTATATGCAAAATATAGTACCTCCAAACGTTTCTCAACTAAAAGTACAGACAAAGACGAAGAGAAGAAAAAACAATACGCAAGCAAAGCTGACGAGCTGTATGATAAATACAGCACGTCAAGGCGTTTCCAGAGTTCCTTAATAAACACTGATAGTGGTACTCGCAAAGAGTTATATAGATTTGATACAAGTGTTGAAACTGAACCTGCTAAGAAAACTGCTGTGAATTTTGCTCAAGGCGAAAACAGGTTTCAAACACAGAGTAATACACAGCCTCAACCGTCAATAGAAAAGTATCCTTATAACGCTTCAAAAGGTAAGGCGACAATATATGCGCCGAAATCTTTTGCTGAACAAGTGCCAAGCATAGTGCAGGCTGAAAAAGAATTTATGGCAGATGGTGGAGCAAAGAATACTTTGCGTAAGCGGCAGGTGCAAAGCTTTATAGATTCTACACCTGTTTTTAGTGATCCTTCTTACAAAAATACACTTAAATCGCTTGACGATGAATATACCAGCAAAGTCAATGAGATTAATTCAACGGATTATGCCCCAAGAGAACGCAATTTTGCCTTGAGAGAAGCAGAGCTTGAATATGAGATAAAAAAACTCAATCTCATTGAAACAACACTGATACCCGAAGAAGATACAGAAATAAAAATATCAGTAGTGCCGCACGATATAGGTTTTGGTAATAATGCACGCAGAGACCAGCGAAATACATTTGAAACCAATGCTGATAAAAAAATAAAAGAAGATGCGGCACGCAAAGCAAATCCTTATTATGACGATGTCCAGAAAGCTGGTCAGTACAAGAAAAAATTAAGCAACGAGCTTGAAGCTTTACGTAGTCAAAGAGATGAAGAAAGAGAAGCAGTAGAAGAAGGTCAAGAAATCTACGAGAAGATTGAAGACAATGATGTACTTGAAATAGCATTTAAATTGGCAGCTGGCGTTGAAAATGGTGTTGTAAGCATAGGAAACAGAATAGCTGACAAGGATTATTATGCTCCATCTTCTTGGCAAATTGCTGCTTCGTTAGCAACAGAAGACCTCAATCAAGACGGTGTTTTTTTGCCCGAATGGTTAGGTGGAGGCACGCTTGGCGGAGCAATCGGTGATGCAGCTTATTCAATAGGCAATATGGCACCAGCTTTAGCTGCAGGTGCTGCTGCAACTTATTTATCAAAAGGAGCACTTGGAGCAGAATCGGCGGCAATGATAGGCGAAGCCGCATTTGCTACAACTTTTGGTGCGTCTGTATATGGTAATGCATACGCAGAAGCAATCAACAATGGATATGATAAAGAGATAGCAGGATCATATGCATCGGCAATTGCTGCTTCTGAAGTGTTGTCTAACTACTATTTTGGTGGTATTAGTAAAGTAGGTGGTAAGCTTACTAACAGTGCACTTAAAAAGGCTTTGGATCGAGTTAGCAGTACAGCTTTAAAAACAGCAGCCACTTTTACTGGTAAAGTTGGTTCAGAAGTGTTTGAAGAATGGGGTCAAGCTACCATTGAACCAATATTAAAAAACATTATATTAGGCGAAAGCAACGAAATCGACCCGCTTTCCCCCGAAGCTTTATATAGTGGTATGCTTGGTGGATTTACTGCACTTGTCCTTGATGGTGCACCGAGTGGTGTATCATCTGCTGCCAATGCAGTAAGGACATACCGCACAGGCAAGGCTATAAAGAACAACACGAACTTTGATGTAACTAACCTTACCAACCTTGTAAAGAACGGCAGTACAATATCAGCTGACTCTGTTGCATACAAGATTGCAAACAAGGTTAACGATAAAACAGGTGCATATACCATTGGCAAACTGTTCCATTCTATTGGTGCAGAGCTGTCAGTTCAAAACAAGCAGGATATTGTCGAATCTCTTACACGTAAGGGTGTAGCACCTGAAAATGCTGAGACTATTGCAGACTGGCTTGGTGCTACAGTCAATGGTGCAAAGCTTACTAAACAACAGATTAATGCACTTGAGCTTAATGAAGATATTGCAAACACTTTCCGTGATGTTATTATCAATCCAAATTCTACCATAAATCAGCGTAGACAGGCTTGGTTTGAGGCTGGCGGTTTTGATGTTGATTCAAATGTCGATGCGGATATGAATGCATATTCTCCCGATGCTGTTATGGATAGAATCAACGAGTCGCAGATGCTGACAACACAGTCTGCACCGAGCCTTGAAACACAGCTCTCGCAGCTTGCACAGGAAACAGCATCAAAAAGCACAGAAGCCCCTTCAGCAGAGAAGAGCAATCCTTTCATTCCGCTTGCAAAACAGACCAAATCTGTTCAGAATACAGAAAAGATTAAAGCTCTTGATAGCGTTGTGGCTAAGGAGCACGATGTATCTGATATCGAAGGCAAGACGATTCTTAAGAATACCAATGAAGCAGTAAACATTAAGAAGATAGCTTCTATTGATAATAACTCAATGAAGATTGAGCTTGATGACGGCAGAGTTGTTTCTTCAAAGGATGTCAGCTACGGCACTCAGGGCGAGGCTCTTGTATATGAGACTGTAATAGATCTTACAGCAGATGCAAGTTCAGCTAATGCAATAGTCGGTATATTTAAAGCCGCAAAGCCGAGTTCACCACGTGCTTGGCTTGCAGGTGCGACCGCTGTTTATACGGACGGAATGTACAATATTCCCTATGCTGAAATTTCAGCTCAGAATTTTACAGATAATCTTTCTGAGCGTGAAAAACAATTTCTTTATAATCTTGGCAAAAAACATTCAAAAACTAAAGCGAATGCAGAAGAAAACCGTCTTAAAGCGCATAAATCTGCCATTAAAAAGACTACAAGAAAAAAAAGTAAAGTTACTCTGAATGGCAAAGAAAACTTCAATACCAAAGGATTTACCGATGTTCAGCGAGCTTCTTTATCTTATGCAAATGTACTTAGTGAAATAACCGGTGTTGAGGTGCGTCTTTTTGAGAGTGAAGAGGTCAACGGCAGGTTTGTTTATACCGATGAAAACGGCGAAGTGAAGGCGGCTCCCAATGGCAAATATATACCTGGCAGCAATGTCATAATGCTTGATATTAATGCTGGTATTAAGGGCGAGGGCACAATGCTCTATACTCTTTCTCACGAGCTGACTCACTTTATCAAAGAGTGGTCGCCTGCAAAATTTAATGAGCTTGCCGAGTTCCTTATGGAACAGTACGGCAAGCAGGGTCGGAGCGTTGATGAGCTTGTTCAAGCACAGATCCGTAAAGCTAAATCCAACGGCAGAACCATTGACTATGATACAGCCTACGAAGAAGTAATTGCCGACTCGATGGAAGCTATGTTGGCAGACGGCAAAGTTATCGAAAAGTTACAGCAGCTTTACAAGCAGGACAAGTCACTGTACCAGAAGATTGTTGACTTTGTAAACAAGTGGGTAGATAAGGTTAAGCAAGTATATGCCGAATACTCGCCTGATTCTAAAGAAGGCAAGCTTGTGCTTAAAATGCAGGAGTCTCTGGAAGAAATCCAAAGTCTTTTTGCCGAGGCTATTTATGAGGCGAGTGAAAATGTCACTGAAATAAAAAACACCGCCGAAGCGGTGAAATTTTCAATAAAAGATATGGGATTTGAGGAGTTCGACAAGCAAACCTTAAATAATATAAAAATGCGTAGAGGGGTTGTGCTTAATTCAGTTGATGAATTAAGGTCTCATATCGAAATTGCACTAAAAAATCCACAAGCTAAAGTTAATTGCTATCTTGGAGTTATTTCCTCATCTGTAAAAGACAAGATTGAAACTAACGTTAAACAAAAATTGTTTGAAAATAAGCAATATACATTCGTTGTTTCATATGACGATATACAGCATATTTCTGAACATTTTAATACAGTTGATAAAATTGTTCAGGAAGTTCTTAGACTTTATGATATTATAAAAAATTATGATAGTGTAAAGTTGGAGATAGGAAAATCTAACACAAGAAAATTAATCTTTGATAAATCTTATTCAGATTATGATTATAGAACCGTTGAAATTGTTTCAAAAAGCAAGGCTTCGTTAGACTTAGTTACTCTTTATGTTACAAAAAATAATATAAAAAGAACCCAATCTGTTCCTCCTGCTACACAAGGTAGCTTGCAGAGGGGCTCGGCTTCCAAAGATATTATATCCAATCAAGAAGATATTGTCAAGCTTTCCGACCGTTATTCAGATATTGACTTGAACGAGCCTGCATTATCTTATTTCGGTAAAACATACAGTTGGAAAGAAACCGGATATCTTCTGACGAATGGAAGCAAGCTTGATTTTTCGGGTAAACATTACGGTGCATCAGGTGGTTACAGAACAGTTGATCACCGTGACATATGGGATAGCTTTCCTGAAGATATGCAAGATGACTTTGACGGTAATGAAGCAATGGTTGAGTTTATGCGTCGAGGCAATATTCGCATAATGCCCGAAGGAGACGGTATCAACCTTTCTGTTTTGCCTACAGAAGCTCAAGAAAAAGCTCTGGCAGATTTTATATCAAGAGCCCGTGGTGAAGTAACGCTTGATATTGATAATGAATACGGTGATACGGTTGTTAGTGTTGAATATCCGAGGGGCACTCGTTCTGACAAAGTTCTTCGAGACATAAGGCAGTATTTTAAAGACGGCACAGAACCTGTTGTCAGTCATCTATCAAGATTTCGATACTCCGACCGTGACTATTCTTTTGACCCTGAGTTGGTTGCTGATTTGCAGGCTGATGCAGACAAGCTTAAGAGTGATGTTGCCAACCTCAAGGAGTTGCTCAAGCTTCAGAAAACGGTTACACACGGTACGGTATTTACCAAAACCTCTGTCAATGCTGCTGCATCCAAGCTGATGAAAACTTTTGGTATGAACCAAGGTAAGATAGAGCTTGCCTCAGCTCTCAATGAGTTTTATCAGTTTGTAGCATCCTCTGAGGATCTTAGCTGGGAGTCTGTGATGACCGAAGCCAGCAAGGTTGCCGACCGTGTGATTGAGATTGTTCCTGCTCGTGAGCAGCGTAACGATTATTCAGAGAAAATACTAAAAGAGATACGAAACAAGGGGATTTCTTTGACAGATGAGCAAAAAGCTGAGATTTCAAGCAAATACGGCAGCTATAATAATTTCCGTAAAACTCATATGGGTAGTATGGTTCTTTCGGATAAAGGTATTAGTCTTGAAAGGCAATGGCAGGAATGGGCTGAACTTTATCCCGATGTGTTTGATAAGGATGTAACTGCAGCTGATATGCCCGAAGCTCTTTCAGATATTGTTTCCGACCTTCGTCTTACACGTAAGATGGTAAAAGAGCTCGACACAGCAGAAAACCGTCAGATGATGCTTAATGAGATTTATGACAGCTACTGGGGCGTTTCAACTCTTCACACTCTGGCTGACCGCCATCAAAAGCAGGTCAATCTTCTTAAATCAAAACACAACTCTCAAATGTCAGAGCTTCGTGCAGAATATAAGGAGCGTGAGAAGAAGACAGCTCAGAGATATCAGGAGATGATCAAGCGTATTCGTGAGTACAAGAACAGACAGATGGAAGAATATAAAGAGGCTGTACGTGTATCAAAGGAACGGATGAGCGACCAAAAGAAACGCACTGTAATGCGTAACAAGATTAAGAAGGTTGTTAACGAGCTTAATCAGTATCTTCTCAACGGCACAAAGGACAAGCATGTAATGGAAGGTATGCAGAAGGCTGTAGCTGAGGCACTGTCAATTGTCAATATGGATACTGTCGATGCGGATGCAAGAGTAGCCAAGTACGATGCACTTATTGCTGAAGCAACAGACCCGGATGTTATCGAGGCTCTCACGGCTACAAGAGACAGAATTCAAAGTCAGGGCGACAGACTTGCAGACAAGCTTGCTTCTCTCAAATCAGCTTATGCAGATGTAATCAATTCAAGCGATCCTACACTTTCCAATGCATATGATGAAGTTATCGAAGCAAAGATTGCCTCTGTTGTAGAGACAGTTGGAGATACATCGCTTCGCAATATGTCTATGGAACAGCTTGAAGAAGTTTACGATTTGTACAAGATGGTGCTTACCAATATCCGTAATGCTAACAAATTGTTTGCTTCTGAAAAGCAGGAAACTATTGAACAGCTTGGCTATGAGGTAGATAGCGAGGTCAAGACAGCAACCAAGCAGAAGGACAGAATGACTGCTGTAAATTCATTCCTTCGCAAGGTAGGTTATAAAGATCTCAAGCCTATATACTTCTTCCGAATGTTAGGCTCAACTACTATGACTGATCTTTATAAAAAGGTAAGAGATGGTCAGGGCACTTGGTTTAAGGATGCTGTAGAAGCACGAGCTTTCCGCATTGAGACTGAACGTAAATACAATTACAAGCAGTGGGATCTTAAAGAGACGTATAAGTTTACTGCAAAGAGTGGCAAGTCTTTTGAACTTACACTTCCTCAGATAATGTCAATCTATGCATTCTCACGAAGAGAGCAAGCATTTGACCATCTTATTAAGGGCGGCATTGTATTTGATGATGCTGTTAAGGTTAAAGAAAAGAAGAAGGGCGTTACTTTGTCTTACACGGTAAACACATCCGAAGCCTTTAACCTTTCCGTAGATACTCTTGGCGAGATCATTGATACGCTTACCGAAGAACAGAAATCATATGTCAAAGATATGCAGTCTTATCTGTCTGACACGATGGGTGGCAAGGGTAACGAAGTATCTCTTGAACTTTATGGCGTTAAGCTGTTTAAAGAAAAGAATTACTTCCCCCTTAAATCCTCTCAGTACTATATGAACTTTACAGCCGAGGAAGCTGGCGAGACCAAAATCAAAAACTCCAGCTTCAGCAAAGAAACTGTAAAGCACGCAAACAACCCCATAGTATTGAGTGACTTCATAGACGTGTGGGCAAATCACGTTAACGATATGTCAAACTATCACGCATTCGTTCTTCCTCTTGAAGACTTCACCAGAGTTTACAACTATCGTACTCCTACCTCGGAAGATGTTGAAACAACTTCTGTTAAGTCTACGATTCACAACCATTACACCGAAGCTGCCAATAGTTACATCAAGCAGTTGCTTAAGGATATCAATGGCGGTTCAGTCAGCGGTGTCGGCACAGAGGTTATTGATAAGATGGTCGGTCTGGCTAAAAAGGGTGCGGTCTTTGCATCAGCTTCTGTTGTTGTACAGCAGCCTTCAGCTATAGCTCGTGCTATGGCATATGTCAATCCCAAGTACTTCGTCAACGTATCTTCATTTAACTTCAAGCGGCACAACCAGCTTTGGGAAGAATGCAAACAGTATGCTCCCGTAGCTGGCATCAAGGAAATGGGTTACTTTGATACAAGCGTTGGTCGCACCGGCATTGACTGGCTTAAGGCAGACGAGTACGATTCCGTGCGTGAAAAGTTCTTTGCATTTTTTAAAGATAAAGAACAGAGAAGAAACATTTTTGATGATGCACTTAGTTTTGCCCCTGCGATGGTTGACGAACTTTCTTGGGCGGCACTTTGGGAGGCTGTCAAAAAAGAGACTCGCAAGACAACTAATCTTGAGGTTGGCTCTGAAGAATTCTTCAAACACTGTGGTGAAAGATTCACAGAGGTAGTTGACCTCACTCAGGTTTATGATTCGGTGTTTGCACGAAGCGAGCTGATGCGTAGCAAGGACAGATCGGTCAAGATGGCTACATCGTTTATGGCTGAGCCTACTGTTCAAGCTAATATGCTCTTTGATGCAGTGCTTCAACTTAAGCGTGGCAAAAAGTCTGCTTTAGCACCTGCAGCTGCAACTATAGGAGCGGTAGTCGGATCTGTAGTGTTGAACTCAATCCTTAAGTCATTTGTCCTCGCAGGTAGAGATGATGACGAAGACGAGACATACCTTGAAAAATATGTTTCTTCATTTGCTGGCGATGTGCTTAGCGGATTAAATCCTCTTACGCTGATACCTTTTGTCAAGGATATAATCTCAATTGCTCAGGGTTACTCAGTCGAAAGAATGGATACATCCGTGGTTGAAGACATCATCGGATCGATAATGGATCTCGGCAAAGACACAAAGTCTGATGCAGAAAAAGCACTCGGACTGATTGGATCAGTAGCCAACCTTTTTGGCGTGCCTGCAAAGAATATAATCCGAGATTTTAATTCTGCTATAAACGTTTTCAATACATTTAGTAGAGGCGATAAGACTACAGGCACTGGTATTAAGTTTGCACTTCTTGAAGGTTTGAGCGAGACAGTCACAGCTAACATCATCAAGGGAGTGACTGGCGAAGGCATCAACACCAACAAGGGCAAAAAGTATTATGATGCTGTAGTGAGTGGCGACAATGACTATATTCAGAAAAATAAATCTGAAGAATCTGTTATTAATAGCTTCAAGGATCTTGTTAAAGAGAAGGTTAAAAGTGGAGAGTTATCCGTTGAAAAGGGTGCAAATATGCTTTCTAAATACGGTGGCGTTGATGAAGAAAAGGCTTTTGAAACCGCTCAGTATTATGACTTCACTGCCAAGAATCCTGATCTTGCATACAACTGGACTTCAACAACTGTGGCAGGCTATCTTGAAACAGCAGAACCGAGCGGTATAAGCGTTGAGGTATACGATGACTATCTTGTTAAAAAGAAGGATTGTACAGGCACTGACAATGATGGTGACGGCAAAGCGGATAGCGGCACTAAGAAAAAAGAAATACTTAAGGTTATTGATTCGCTCCCGATTACATCAAAGCAAAAGGATACTCTGTACTTAATTAACAACTGGTCTAAGTCAACACTCTACGAAGCACCGTGGCATTAAATTAGCATTGGGGGAGGTTTACATTAAGCCTCCCCTCTATGTTAATCTATTATTATAAGAAGAAAGGGAGATGCATTATGAATAAATCAATTTTTAAGTTTTCACTTGATATCCATAAACCTGAATCACAGGTTCTCCTTAATATTAAGAGACTTGATGCAAGCCGTGATTTGCATATTAGCCTCACTGAAAATGGTAGACCATATCAGATTACATCTGATTGTTCAGCTGTTTTTACAGCCAGAAAACCTGACGGCAACCCGATATATAATGATTGTGCAATCGAGGGTAATGTTATCGTCTATGAGGTAACTCCACAGACAGTATCTTGCATTGGTGAAACCGGCTGTGAAATCAGATTGTTCAACAACGAAGGCGGTCTTATTACCAGCCCTCGTTTCAGCATTCTTGTTGACTATACTATTTACAACGGTGAGGAAATTGTTGATTCTGCACCTGAATTTGATGCTTTACAGAATCGTATTGACAAAGCAGACAAACTTTATGACAAGGTTAATAATGCTTATGAAAACGGGGAACTCAAGGGTGAAAAAGGCGAAAAAGGTGATAATGGTGCTGACGGTGCAAAAGGTCAGGATGGAGCTGACGGCATATCTGCTACACACTCGTGGAACGGTACAACCTTAACTATAACATCTGCAAGCGGTACATCTTCAGCAAATCTTAAAGGTGACAAAGGAGACAAGGGTGACAAAGGCGATAAGGGTGAGGACGGTGTTTTCAGCGATGAGTTAGCCGATGAAATCACTTTAAACACAGCTGCAAGGCACGAACATAACAACAAGGCTGTGCTCGACACCATTACAGAAGATATGCTTGCCGAAGAAATCCCTGCCGTTCACGAATTGCCGACTAATGCAAAAGAAGGAGATGTGTGCCTTTATGCACCGCAGAACACAATCACATCCGCAGACAGTGGCAAAAAAATTTATTTTGATTGGGAAGAATTGGTAAAAAATGCGGAAGGTGCAATTTATAATTTCACTGCTCAAGACGCTTTTGACTCAAGCGCGACAGCCTGTGAAATAATTGCTGACAGGGGAGCAGATAATTGCAATATTTATATCGGATGTTTTTCTCTTGAAAGCGGTGATGGCAAATACTTCTCAGTAAATATCATTGATGGCACACTTGACCCAGAAAGCTCAATGCTTGAAATTGCAAACGACAACGGTGAAATAATATCAACAACCAACTTCAACAGCATTGATGAACTTCCGCTTTACCTTGATATTCCTAAATTCGGCGCACAGATATATGAGACACTATTCGGTAACGCATATCTCTTCCACACCGATTACCGATTGATGAAATATCAGGGTGGTTTGTGGAGTGAAGTCGCTGAAAAAGGTATAACAAAATCCGAAATGACCGAGTATGTGACAAAGGCAATCAACGGCTCACTTGACGAAATCGAAGCAATGATTGACGAATCGGGGGTGCTTGACGAATGAGTTTTGAAACATTGAAACCAAAGGTTGCAGAACTTATTGAAAAGGCACAGAGCGGTGGCAACACTGACGAACTTGAAGCAATAATCGACAACAGCGGTGTGCTTGACAGCACAGAGGGCACAGTTGAGGAAAAGGTTGAGCAAGTTGTTGATAAAGCAGAAGATGAAAACCTTTGGTATATGCGTTCTACCGAGGTAAGTGACAGATTTGGTACGAGTTTGTTTCACGGCTCTAAATTGACAAAGCTTCCAAGACTCGATTTGTCAAAAAACACCAACTTATCGAATATGTGCACCTATGCACAAATAGAAAGAATAGACCAATATTTAAATACAGAATCTTGTTCGATTTTTACATCTGCTTTTAACGGAACAGCAAACTTGGTGTATTTGAAAGGCATTTGTACTAAAAACGCTGCAAGGGTAAATTCTATGTTCTATGATAGTGCAATAAAAGAAATCGAATTACCCTTTGATTTTTCTAATGTTCAAAGTGGTTATTCGAGTGCTTTCCAAAAAGCAAGTGCTCTTGTCGAAGTGCGTTTTGTTACGGGAACTATTAAGGTGACAATTCTTTTTTCAAGTGCCTTATTATCTGCAGAAAGTATACAAAGTATTATTGATGGACTTGCAACAGTTGAAACGGCACAGACCTTGACACTTGATGCAACGGTTAAAGCAAAGCTGACACAGACACAGCTTGACACAATCACAGGCAAGAATTGGTCACTTGCATAAGGGGGTAACATTATGAAACTTGAAACAATCAACGGAATAAGAGTAATCACTCCCGAAGCTGATATGTGGCTTTGCAACGAAAACGCAAGGACAATCAGTGACAAGGTTTATCTCGGCATCAACGCAGAGCAGACAGCGTGGCGAGATATAACCGAAGAAGAAAAGGCAAGGCTTGAGGAACTGTGGAGTGAAGCAACCGACAACGAAGCAACCGAAGCCGACTACATCAACGCTCTTGAAGATTTGGGGGTGAGCTTCAATGGATAAAGACACATTGAATGAAGCTGTCAAAGCTTGCAAGGCTGAAACGAAAGAAGCGTTGCAGACGGTATATGACGAACTCAACAACGGTCAGCAAAATAAACTTCTCAAGAACGAAAACATAAAGGCTCTTTTTGAAAGGTATGGTGTGACAATATGATACACGATAAAGAATCAGGCAGAAAGCTTATTTTAGCAAAGGAGGACCATATGGTATGATACACGCATTCTTATCTATGTTCGGGCTGTACATAGCATATTTTGTTCACATTCTTGAGGTGATGTTAACGTGACTTACCGTTCACCGTTTCGGGCAATATCCCGACAGACAACAGCATACAAGAAAAAAGGCAGCTGGAAGCTTGGCTACCATACAGGTATTGACCGCGTTTGCGACAGTGACCGCATACTTGTTGCTTGCACCGACGGTGTAATTATCCGTGTCAATTCCTGCGGTTCAAGCTACGGCAACCACATTGTGTTCCGCACCGATGATAACCGCAGTATTCTTTATGCACATATGGCGGATAAGCCTGCAGTAAAGGTCGGCGACAGAATTGTCAGCGGTCAGATTCTCGGCAGAATGGGCAACACGGGCAACAGCTACGGTGCACACCTGCATATTGAAGTACAGAATTCAAAAACATGGGGCTACGGCAAAAATCTTGTAAACCCTAACAACGTTATAAACTGGGAGAAATTCAGCGACAAAGAAGGTGATTTTATGGCAAAGGCTTGGAAAAACGGCAGTACAACCGAAAAGGTATATCAGACCGTTGCTGACTGTAAGGCGAAGAAAAACAGCATCGGTTCACTTGATGCAAAAGAAACAGCAACCTGCGTTGCGATAGTTGACGGCTGTTATCTTGTTACATACTCTGCTTCAGGCACAACAAAGGCAGGTTTTGTGGCATACGCAGGAGGTGTGAAGTAAGGTTATGAATTTATCACAAGAGGAGATGGCACACCGCCTTGTAAAAGCCGAAGAGAACATCGAAATACTCTTCGGTCGCACAAATGAGCAGAACAGAGAGCTTGCAGAAGTGACAATCAAGCTCGACAACATATTGGTTACTCTCGGTGAGCTAAAAGCGAGCGTAATGCAGTTGCAGAGCAGACCCGGCACAATGTGGGACAAGCTGATATTTGGTCTTATCGGTGCGGCTGCAACGGCAATTATCACTTACATATTAAAGTAAAGGAGCTAACGCTATGAAAATCAATTGGAAAGTAAGACTTAAACAGCCTGCATTTTGGATCGCAACAATACCCGTTGTAATTTCCTTTGTATACTCGGTGCTTGCACTCGCAGGAGTTGTACCCTCTATCACAGAGGAATCCGTGCAGAATCTGTTTATTATGGCTGTATCGTTACTCGCACAGCTCGGTATCGTTGTTGACCCGACAACAAAGGGTGTCAGCGATAGTGATAGAGCGATGACTTATGATAAGCCTGAGTAAAAGGAGAATTATTATGAAAAAACTTTTTATATCACAGCCGATGAACGGCAAAACAAACGATGAAATTCTTGCAGTCAGAAACAAGGCGATTGAAAGTGCAGAGAGAGAACTTGGTGAAAAGGTTGAGGTAATTGATTCTTTCTTCAAGGATGCACCTCACGAAGCTAAACCACTTTGGTTTCTTGGTGAATCTCTGAAACTTCTTTCCGAGGCTGATGTTGTTTTTTTCGCAAAAGGTTGGGAAAAAGCCAGAGGTTGCAAAATCGAAAATCAGTGTGCTATAGACTATGGCATTGACTTAATTATCGAAGACTATAGCTAATTTGTTCAAAGTATTAAACAAATGAGGAGAGATAG
>JAZRJT010000031.1:0-3178 GCA_045645905.1 Clostridia bacterium | reverse complement strand
ACCAAAAATTCATCGCCGCCTATTCTGTAAACCTTATGACCGTAAAATACTTCTTTCAATGTGTTGGCAATGTATAAAAGCATTTCATCACCGGCAGCATGACCGTATCTGTTGTTGCAAAGATGCAGTTCATTAACATCGATGTAGATACAAGAAAAATTCAAAGATTTTTCTTCGTCAAGAATCAACATATCATTTTTGTATGCTACACGATTCAGTGCCCCGGTAAGAGAGTCTGTTGTTGCGGCAAGTGTAGTTTTAGTAAGATGATTTTTATTATAAAGAGCCATCGAAAAACAAGCCGAAATTTTTTCAGCGAGCAGTCTTGCCTGATTGCCTCGCCCCGAGTTAATAGCAGCCAAAATTGTAATATGATTAGCTTTATTTATTGTAGCTGAAAGAGAAACTTCTCTGATTTTGTGTTCTTTTAAAAAGCTATAAAAAGACGGATTTGTTTTTAACATATGCTTATCCAGTTGTATGCACAAAACATTAACTGTTCGGTTGTAAAGCTTATGTAACTCAGAAGCATAACGAAACAGCTCTGCACGGAAATGCTTGCTTTCGCTTTCCGAAAGCATAACTTCTTCATACTGAGGAGCAATATAGTGATAAAATTCTCCGTCTGTATCAAAGAATATCGCGGACCTAGACTTTGCGAATTTGCAAACCTCAGCCAGGGCATCTTGAATGTTATCTTGTTCACCGGTAGTTTCCAAAAGTTCTTTTCTGACATTAGATGCACACTCAGTTACAGCATTAGCTTTTCTTTCGTTTGCCATCAGCACCAAGATATATAAACCTATTATGCCAAGCATAATCAAAAATACTAAAAATAAAATATGTGCCATAGTATATGTTCCAGCATGCACCTGTGAGTCATATCTTCCTAATGCTATCATCCATCCAAATTCATCAATGGAAGAATAATGCAAATGAAGATTTTCATTTCTGTACGCAGACAGGAATGATACAAAACCCTTGTCGGAGGATAGCAATTGCTCATATGAAGAATCTTTGTTATACTTGCGGTTCTTTAAAAATGAGATATTGCCAAGGTTGTCTTGAATCGAATCTATAAGAATATCACCTGAATCTTTTTCGTAAACAAAAAGCTGAGCATCAAGCTCTTTTACCATATTTTTATATCTCTCACCAAGTTTTTCAGGCTTTATAGCACCATATAATATGCCAACAGTTTCACCGTTTACTTCAATAGGGACAGCACTTCTTATGAGTTCATAATCATCTTTTGTAAGATCCTTGATTCTGCCGCTTATGTATATGCCTTTTTCCTTTTCTTCTTCAAAAGAAATAGCACCATCTAAATTTATAGTACCCGCTTTCGTCGCAAAAGTATTATCAGCATTTAAAATTCCTATATTTTCAATCATACCGATGGATTTAAAGGAGTCAAACAAAAGACTGTAGTCATCTCCATCGCTATAAAGTTTTGCGGCAAAGCTTGCCATTGTTGCAAGATTTTCTCTGTCAGATGTTAACTGCAGAATAATATCATCTTTTATCTGCTTTGTCTGAACATGGAGAGTTTCATATTCATCCTCTTCGATTTTATTATACAAATAACTTACCATAGCAAGAAAAACCGCGCATAACAATATCGCGGTGATAATCGTGTTTATAATATTATGTTGTTTAGATTTTTTCTTTCCGTACTTTATTGCCATAATCATTACCTCTTAAATATATAACATTTTCAAAAGTTACATATATTCGTATAAAATTATATCATATGTAATTCAAATTTTCAATATTTATTGCTATTTTTCTATGAAAACCTCAACTTTTTTTAACAAAAAACAGTAACTTTTGTGCGAAAAACATTTTGCTTGTTTTTTTATATCCTATTATTTGCAAATTTCGTTATGTAATTAGTATGTTAATAATATGTTTTTTCTTTCTCACAGCATAGTCGTACGCAACAGCAGTTCCGCTTTTGGGTTGATAGTCAAACAAGTCCCTTCTGCTGTTTTTACGCCTTGGGGGAAGATAGTTTTTATCGTAATAGACCACGCAGAATTTGCTGTGGTTAATCATTTCCTGATTTCGTTCTACATAGGAAGCTTTGCCTGCGTTTTCCATATGTTTAGGGAAGTATGTACCTTCATAATGTTTTAGCAGACTATCTTCATACCTGTCGGGAATATGTTGGAATGCTGACCTGACATATATCCGTTTGGTGTGAGGATATTTTTCTTTTAGTTCGGTTACTGTTTTAAGACATAGCCTATCAAATTCACTTTTGCTCCCGAAGAGGAAGGTGTCAATTTCTTCATTGACGATTAAATCCTCTATAATTTCATATAGCTTGTTTTTCAATTCTGCCGTTTCATCAATCTTTCTGTGACCGAAGAAGCAGCAAGTTTTATCTTTATCTATATCGGGCATCTGTGATGCTTCATCCGATAAAATGTCACCAAACATATTCTCTGTAACGATAACATCAAACTGAGCAGGATTTTTTACAATCTGCATAGCACAGTTATCTACAAGCATATCCGAAAGTTCTACGTCTGGGTATTCTTCAGCCAAGCGATGCATAATCTTTTTCCAAAGTCTTGATGAGTCTAAAACATTGCTTTTTTCAACCGAGCAGAGCTTTTTGTTTCTCTTTCTTGCAGTTTCAAAACCAATTCTGCCGATTCTTTCAATTTCTGCTTCGGAATATTTCAAGACATCTGTTGCAACATCGCCCTCGGTCTTGTGTTCGCCAAAGTAAATACCGCCTATAAGCTCACGAACGATGATAAAATCAATACCTGCATCCACAATGGATTTTTTTAGCGGAGAAGCGTCTGCGAGTTGCGGCCAGATTTTTGCAGGTCTGTTATTTGAGTAAACACCCATTCCGCTACGTAGCTTTAAAAGTCCCTTTTCAGGTCTTTTGTTTCCTGGAACATCATTCCACTTATCTCCGCCAACTGCACCCAAAAGAACGCTGTCGGACTCTAAACATTTTTTAAGTTCTGCTTCGGGAAGCGGTTCACCATATTTATCTATAGCGCATCCGCCCATATCTACATCTGTATATGTAAAATTGTGACCATAAAGCTCCGCTACTTTATCAAGAACCTTGAGCGCCTGATTTACGATTTCGGGACCAATCCCGTCACCTCTGATTACTGCTATATTTTTATTCATCGTTTTCACCTTCTTT
>JAZRJT010000030.1:0-17020 GCA_045645905.1 Clostridia bacterium | reverse complement strand
GTTCCGTGTATTACACATCTTTCATCAGGAATATTTTTTAAAAACTCTGCAACCGCAATTTCGCCCTCGCCGCATATTATATTATCGATACTTTCATTATCTTTCATCAAATTCTCTGCATCAAACGAAACTTCCGGACCGCCAAGAAATATTTTACAACAAGGCTTTAACTGTTTAAGATTTCTGCAAAGTTCAAGAACTGTGCCGATATTCCAGATATAGCACGAAAAGCCGTATACGTCACAATCCGACATATACAGCTTCTCAAGAATATTGTCCTTTGGCTCATTTATTGTAAATTCACGAAAATCACACTTGATTCCTGCACGACTGCAATAATGAGTCAGATACCTGACCGCAATATTTGTGTGAACATACTTGGCATTTATCGCCACAAACAAAGCCTTCATTCGTTATTCTCCCATTTCATATTCCAAATCGTTTTCTGTTTCATCAACGATTTTTGCAAGATAATCTTTTGCTTCTGCCTTTGCAAGATTTACATCAAGATTGCGATAGTTTCCGCATTCAATTTCGCTTGCACCGGGCATTTCGCCGTCATATTCAGCAATCGCCGCAAGAACATTTTTGACCTCGTCAATCACCGATTTATGCTTTGCGTTTCTTACAAGCAGATAAAACCCTGTCTGGCAGCCCATAGGTCCAACGTAGATAACATCATTCTTAAGGCAGCCATTGCGCATAAATGTGGCAAAAAGATGCTCAAAAGAGTGCATCAGTGCATTAGACATAACCTCACCTGTGTTAGGCTTTCGCATACGAATATCATAGGTTGTAATATCTCCATCAATTCTTGAAATATAAATCCATTCACGTATGTATCTGTGATCTACAGTAAAGCTGGCAATTTTCTGCATAACTATCCCTCTTTTATTTTCAATTTTATGTTATATTTATCGTAAAAATATTCTTTATTCATCTTTTTGTGACCCACAACTTTTGAAATTTCACCTTTAGGACATATAAATTCAAACTCACAGTCTTTGAGAGCATCCTTCAATATCATATTCTCAATTTCGTCACGATAAATCAAGTTTTCAACCAATTCACCAAACGCCTGATGGTATGGCCCTGCAACTACATTTCCAGCCGAATCAAGCTCTTCTGATGAATGAAGGCCTACCCGTATAACATCAATGTCGTTTTTACGAAATTCACACACAGCAGTCTTTGCAATCTCTGCTGCCTGCATTATTGTATATGGCACATAAACGCCATCATGATATAGTTTTTCAAGTGCCGTATCCTTAAGTGTAACAACCGGATAGATTCTTACACATGAAGGCTTAAGGCTTATTATATCCCTGACAGTTTTCATATCCTTATCAGGATTTGACGAATACATCCCCAGCATCATCTGGTGTGCTATACTTATTCCGGCTTTCTTTATCATCTGCGTAGCCTTTACAACATCGTCAAAGCTATGCCCACGGCTGTTGCTTTCTAAAACATCATTATCGCTACTTTGAACACCCAGTTCAACTGTTGTAACATTATATTTAGTCAATAGCTTAATCACATCTGTTGTGATATAATCCGGTCTTGTAGAAAGTCTGATTCCGTCAATAACCGACCCAAACTCCGATGCAATCTTCAAAAATTCTTCCTGAACAGATAAATCCATACCGGTAAAGCTCCCACCGAAAAACGCAACCTCAACAGTAGAATTTTCTTTTTTTATCGTCTTAAGAAACTCACTGATTATACCTTTTACATAATCCGGCGTAACATCAGTATCAACACCCGTAATCTTACGCTGATTACAGAAGACGCAATCAAACGGACATCCTCTGTGCGGTATAAAAATAGGTAAATTATATTTTCTCATTCTTCTTCATTCTTTCAAAAGCATCTCTTGCCGCATCCTGCTCGGCAAGTTTACGGTTTTTGCCCTTACCCGTGCCAATAACCTTTTTTTGATAAACTGCTTCAACATCAAAATTAGGGTTATGGTCAGGACCGGATTTTTGTTTGAGATTATATGTCACAACTTCGGTGTTCTTATCACGTTTTTGAAAATAAATTTGCAGTTCTGATTTATAATTGATTTCGGTTGTAACCTTGATATTTTTTATTCTGTCACCAAAAACATCCAAGGTCCATTTTCTTGCCGTCTCCCCGTCGCTGTCAAGATAAATTGCGCCAAGAAGCGCTTCAAATGTGTCTGCCAGAATCGAGTCTTTATTAACACCATTAGTTTTAGCCTCAGATCTGCCAAAATGAATTCCTGCACCCAGATTAAGGTTTCTTGATAGCTCGGCAAGAGATTTTTCGCAAACAAGCGACGCACGAATAGCCGTCAGTTCGCCCTCGTCACATTTTGGGTACATCTTGTAAATTTCACTTGCAATAATATATGACAAAATACTGTCCCCCAAAAATTCAAGGCGCTGATTACTTTCCTTTTTCAAATCATTAGCCAAAGAAATATGGGTCATTGCAAGTTCTAATAAAGATTTATCTTTAAAATCGTATCTAATATTCATACATATTACCTTCTTTTATAAAAAAGTGTTCTGTTTGAACACATCAACTCCCCTACCCCTCAATCTTAAGGGGATTAAGGCACACTTTGTTTGTAATATAGGAAATTACAACAAAAAAGTAGTAATTTCCTATAAGATAAAAACAGAGGACCGTCATTTTTGTGACAGTCCGCATAAAAATTAATTTAAGTTTTCTTTGATATAGTTGACTGCGTCGCCTATTGTCGAAATTTCTTCAGCTTCTTCATCAGAAATTTCCATATCATATTCGTCCTCAAATGCCATCATAAGCTGAACAAGGTCAAGTGAGTCTGCCTCTAAATCGTTGATAAACGATGAATCCATTGTGATAAGACTCTCATCAATGTCAAGCTGTTCTGCGGTAATAGTTTTTACTGTTTCAAAAATATCCATATATGTCCTCCTATCTTTGTTATTTGAATATAATAACACAAAGAACTGCGTTCGTCAATACATAATATGTTATTTTTTCCACAAATACCTATATTTTTACTTAAATGTAATAAGTTTGCGGTTTTTAACAATATATTCTATGCCTGAATATATTGTCAGAATTACAGCAAGTGTAACCAGCCAGAATGTAAGTGCACCATAGATACCATCACCCATTCTTAATGGGATTATCAAGTCAACCATAACAGCAATCAACGCAATCATCTGCGAAACAGTTTTTGCCTTGCCCCACTGACTTGCCGCAATTACAGTATTTTCGCCCATAGCAAGCTGGCGGATACCGGTGACAATAAGTTCACGTGCAATAATAACCATAACCACCCATGAATTTATAAAGTCTGCCCCAATACCCAAAAGGCATACAAGCGCCGAAATTGTCAATATTTTGTCTGCCAAAGGGTCCATAAGCTTCCCGAATGTTGTAACCTGATTGTTGCGTCTGGCAAGATAGCCGTCAAGCTGGTCTGTAAGTGATGCAAGCACAAAAACTATTATTGCTGCCGCATAAAACCCCGAAAGCAGTGCCCACATAAAAACCGGCACCATAATAACCCTGATTAATGTAAGTTTATTGGGTGTATTCATTTTTAATTTCCTCCTTGCTCACAAGCTCCGTATAAATCATATTCCATATAATCTGTAATTTTAACATTAATAAAATCGCCTGATTCGCACTTTGTATCAGAAGTGAAAAAGACTTTGCCGTCAATTTCTTCAGAATCCCCATAGGTTCTGCCGTAATACTGTTTTATAAGGTTATCATAGCCCTCTACCAGAACTTCAAAAGTTTTGCCAACCTTTTTGCGGTTAAGCTCCTCAGAAACTGCAGTCTGGTCAATCATTATAACTTCCTGACGATTCTTTTTCTCGTCTTCGTCAATTTGTCCGTCAAGACGTGCTGCGGCAGTTCCTTCCTCCTGAGAATATGCAAAAACTCCAAGTCTGTCAAATTCAATTTCGGTAACAAACTCACGCAGTTCATCAAATTCTTCCTCGGTTTCGGTCGGGAATCCGGCTATCAATGATGTTCTGATTATAACATCAGGAATTCTTTTGCGAAGTTTTTTTATCGTACTCAAAATTTCTGCCTTATTAGTACGTCTTCCCATCAGCTTTAAAATTCTGTCATTGCAATGCTGAATCGGGATATCAAGATAATTGCACACCTTGTCCTGTCTGGCAATAGTGTCAATGAGTTCATCTGTCACAAGTTCAGGATAGCAATAATGTATACGTATCCACCTGATACCCTCAATCAAACATAACTCATCTAGAAGCTGTGGCAGGCGATATTCGCCGTAAATATCCATACCGTACCTTGTGGTATCCTGAGCTATAACAATCAGTTCCTTTACACCTTTTTCAGCCAAAGACCTGGCTTCTGTGACAATATCCTCAATTGTACGGCTTCTGTATTTGCCCCTGATTGATGGGATAACACAGTATGTACAATGATTGTCGCATCCTTCAGCAATTTTAAGATACGCCATATAATCAGGTGTTGTAACTACTCTGGGCAGTTTCTCGCAGGACATATATTCATCACTGCAATATATCTCTGTCTTATCTGACGTGTGCATTTTTATTATTCCGGCAATCTTATCGTATTCATTTGTTCCGATAACAATGTCAATCTCTGGAATTTCTTTAATTAATTCCTCTTTATAGCGCTGACTCATACAGCCGGTAACAATCAAAATACGATTGGGATCTTTTTTCTTATATTCGATAAGCTCCATAATGCAGTCAATAGACTCCTGCTTGGCATCATCAATAAATGCACAGGTATTGACAATCATAATTTCTGCATCTTCTTCATCAGCAACAAGTTCAAAGCCGGCTGACTCAAGAATTCCCATCATTTCCTCGGCATCAACCAAATTTTTTGAACAACCAAGCGAAACAAGTGAAACCTTTTTCAATATATGTCACTCCTTTTAAGTCTTACATCGTTAATCTTATTTAATCTTTATACCAAGATTGTCAAAGCATTTGTTTATATCGTATATACCAAAGCCACGTCTTACAAGATGGGCCTTTGCCTTTTCAATTACGCTTGATGCCACACCTTTTTTTATAAGTTCTTGCTTTATACGATACATCCCTTTCATATGAACATATAGCCCATCGTGAATATACGCTCTTGCATATTCTGCATCGTCAAGTATCCCCGCCTTGCAAAATTCACTCACCACAAGCTCTGAAATCTCCTGAGATATATCCTTTTGAATCAGCTTTTGCAGTATTTCCTTGCAGGTATACATTTTAAAAGATATCAGCTTTGCCGCAATCTTCTTTGCTTTGTCAAATTCCATAATTAATTACTTTTTCTTTGATGTAGGCTTAGGAACAGGAGTAAATGATGTAAGCATTTCTCTATCGCTGTCTTCGCCTTCTTCAATGGGAGGCAAACCTGCCTTTTCTCTAATTTTCTGTTCAATCTCAAAGCATAGTGCAGGGTCTTCTTCCAGTAATTTTTTTACAGCTTCTCTGCCCTGACCCAGCTTTTCATCTCCATACGAGAACCATGATCCTGACTTTTTAACAATGCCGAAATCTACACCCACATCAACAATATTACCGGTTTTAGATATACCCTCACCATAGATAATATCAAATTCTGCTTCTTTAAAGGGTGGTGCTACCTTGTTTTTTACAACCTTAACCTTTGTGTGGTTACCCACTGCACCTTCGTCACCTTTAACGGTTTCAACACGGCGTACATCAAGTCTTACAGATGAATAATACTTAAGTGCACGACCACCGGCTGTTGTTTCGGGGTTGCCGAACATAACACCAACCTTTTCACGGAGCTGATTGATAAATATTGCTGTTGTGTTTGATTTACTTACAACAGAGGTCAGCTTTCTGAGAGCCTGTGACATAAGTCTTGCCTGCAGACCAACATGAGAATCACCCATCAGTCCTTCGATTTCCTGTTTGGGAACCAACGCCGCAACCGAGTCAATAACAATAACATCAATAGCACCCGAACGAACAAGCTGTTCGGTAATTTCCAAAGCCTGTTCACCGGTATCGGGCTGTGACACTATAAGGTCATCAATTTTTACTCCAAGCTTTTCAGCATACACAGGGTCAAGAGCGTGCTCAGCATCAATAAATGCAGCTTCGCCGCCCATCTTCTGTGCCTCTGCAACAATATGAAGGGCAACCGTTGTTTTACCTGATGATTCGGGTCCGTAAATCTCCACAATTCTGCCACGTGGAACACCGCCGATACCCAAAGCAATATCAAGAGCCATTGAGCCTGTGGGAATTGCCTCAACCTCAGCATTAGTCTTTTCACCAAGACGCATTACCGCACCTGCACCGTACTGCTTTTCTATCTGTCCAAAGACATTTTCAAGAGCTTTTCTCTTTTCTTCCTGCATTTTAAAAACCGCCTTTCAAAGACCCCAAAGGGTAATTTATTCAAAAATAATACATTTTTGCGTTCAAAGCAAGTAAATCATACCATATCTTGTGTGTAAAGTCAAGAATTTTCACTAATAATAGCGTATTGCACTATTTTGCAAAAATCACTTTTCAAAGCCGTATTTACCAAATATTATTTTTTCTCGAAATGACAATACCGTTATAATAAGACCAGCAATTCCAAAAGCTTGTGCGATTATTTCGGTTAACGTCATAAGGCTCTCCTCTTATCTGCATTTTCAAATTTTAACACTTTCGTAGTTATGGTTTTGTCAAGTAAGTGATAAACTCGACCAATCTACAACATTATCAACTAAAAGGTTTCTCCTTGAGCAGAGGCTCCGCCGCAGGCGGTGGTGAGGTGTAAATTGCGAAAGCAACCATTATTCTTTTCCACCTCATCCGTCAGTTATAAACATTGTCGCGGAAACGGCAAAAGTCGTTTAAGTGGAATATTATTCCACAACTTTCAAGCCTTTTGCTTGAAAGCCACGCATGATTGAAATAATGTCTGTTTGTGAAAACCGTGTTTTCACAGGAGTTTGCGATATATCGCAAACAAAACGCCTATGCGTTTCACCGACTATTATTATCACTGACACCTTCCCCTTGCATAGGGGAGGCTTCGTTGTTTCGACATCTTTCAACACACTTTACATAGCTCGTTTCAAGTCTGGCAACAAATTATTCGGTTTTATTTAATCTCTTTACAAACACCATACTCAAAATTAATGCAATAATATAAAGAACAACAGTCACATAAAGCACAGACTGGTAGCCAACAGGATTTACCATATTACCTGCCACCTCTATTTCCTCACCGAAATGATTTACAATCCATGTAGCAAGTTGGTTTCCCGTAAGGCCTGCAAATGCCCATGCTGACAATGTGATTCCGTGAATAGCGCTAATATTATTCATTCCATAATGGTCTGAAAGAAGCGTTGGAACATTTGAAAATCCACCGCCATAACCGGCATTCACAAACATCAAAAGCACTAACACAAGAACAGTAAGACCTATGTTCTCTGCGCCATTGTTTATTCCACCGGTAAAGATTGTGACAGCGGTAAGGATGATTGAAATAATAAAGATAATCTTAAAAATAGTATTTCTATCTTTCATTTTATCACCCCACGCTGAAAATCCAAGGCGACCACAGGCATTGAAAACTGCAGAAACTGTTGCGATAATTCCGACAAATTCTGCAAGTCCTATACACTTTACAATCATCTTTTCCTGAGACAAAAGCGCAAGACCGCATGTGATATTTATATAAAACATCAGCCATATACCTATGTAATTTGTAATTTTTCTTGTTTTAAGAACAGCCACAATGCTATTTCCTTTGTCCTTGGTCTGTTGTTCATGCCAGTCTGCTGGTTTTTTCAAAAGCAAGTGTCCCACAAACATCATAACGAAATAAAACACACCCAAAATCCAGAACATCTTATAAATGCCGGTCTCACCCATCGTTTGAAGCATCAACTGCATTATGGGACTGGCAATTGCCTTTGCGGCACCGAATCCGGCTACCGCAAGACCTGTTGCAAGACCCTTTCGGTCCGCAAACCAAAGCATAAGTGTTTTTACCGGTGAAAGATATCCTGTACCAAGACCTATACCCATAATAACACCATAGCATAAATAGATACCTACAAGTGCTACAGGATTACCTTGATGCAAACCACCATAGTAAATAAACACACCTGTTCCTACCATTCCTAAAGAAAAGCATATTGTTGCAATTAATGATGACTTGTGAATATCCTTCTCTACCACATTTCCAAGAAATGCCGCCGACATTCCGAGGAAGAAAATCGCAAGACTAAACGCCCACTCTGCTGCACCTTTTGAAAATCCGATATAGTCTGCAATCTCTTGACTGAAAATTGACCAACAGTACACTGTACCGATACTGCAATGAAGCAGCAATGCCGGTATTGCTGCTCTTATCCATTTGTTTTCACTTAATCCACATAATGTTTTTTTACTCACTTTACTATCTCCTTATATTTTAAAT
Organism: Clostridia bacterium; assembly: GCA_045645905.1. GTDB lineage: Bacteria > Bacillota > Clostridia > Monoglobales > Monoglobaceae > SIG440. Next base: position 8,581 of record JAZRJT010000030.1, on the reverse strand, counting down.
TTTTTAATGTCTGACACTACGCCCGTTAAAAAGACTGTATGTTTTAAGATACACTCTATTTCACAAGAAGCTTTTCCTCTTCTTCCTTTTCAAGCTCACGGTATGCAACCTTACCCACCAATGTTTTAGGAAGGTTGTCGCGATATTCATATTCTCGCGGCAAAGCATATTTTGCAATACTCTTTTCACAGTGAGCCTTAATAGACTCTTTTATCTCATCAGTAGGTGAAAAACCGGGCTTTAATACGATAAACGCCTTTACCCTTTGTTTTCTTGTTTCATCCTTTACACCGATAACTGTACTGAACATTACAGTCTCGTGAGAATCTATTACATTTTCAACCTGAGATGGATATACATTATAACCATTGGTTATAATCATACGTTTAAGCCTTTGAACAAAATAGATAAAACCATCCTCGTCCATACGACCAAGGTCACCTGTGTGAAGATATGTAAGCCCATCATCGTGTATACGAAGGGTCTGGCTTGTCTCTTTAGGATTATTGATATATTCCTTCATAAGCGTCGGACCAGTAAGACAAATCTCACCCATTTCGCCGACAGGCGCTTCCTCATTGGTATTGGGAATAACAATTTTATAATATGTATCAGGAAAAGGTATTCCTATACTTCCCTCGCGATAATAATCAATAGGCGTAAGACAGCTTGCTGTCACGCACTCGGTTGTTCCGTAGCCTTCACGTACCTGAATTAATGCACCCCTGTCTTTAAGGAACGCATCCACCTTCTTTTTAAGTTCAATTGACAACGAATCACCGCCGCTGAACAATCCCTTAAGACAGGAAAGGTCTGCATTTTTCATATCCTCGTTGCGCATCATTGCCTCAAACAAAGTTGGAACACCCGCCATATAATTGGGGCGGTGTTTTTTGAAAAAGCCAGGGAATTCAGCTACGTTTACCCTTGGCACAAGAACACACTTTCCGCCGTGAGCAAGAATAGTATGTATTCCAACACCCAAACCAAATCCGTGGAATATTGGCATTACCGAAAGCATTACATCACCTGCAGCAAAACATTGAGATGCCGCTGCTGTCTGCATTGCCAAGGCATTAAAATTAAGGTTTGTCAGTAAAATCCCTTTCGAGGTTCCTGTCGTTCCGCCGCTAAACAAAATAACAGCAGAGTCATCACCTTTGCCGTTATATGATGCATCCTTGGTACATTCCTTTGCCTTTCCAAGAAAATCATTCCAGGAGATAACCCATGGGTCTTTAACAACCTTTGGCTCATGCCCGATAAACTTATATGCAAACCCCTTGATTGCAGGCAAGGCTTCTTCTATTTTGGTAACTATAACCCGTTCTAACTGAGTTTTACCCTTTATTGCATCAAACTTATCATAGAATTGAGTCAAGGTTATTGCTATGCGGCTCTTACTTTCGTTAAGATAAAATTGTATCTCAGCCTCTGCCGACAATGGATGAATCATACTTGCCACAGCACCAATTTTGTTTATGGCATAAAACATAATTATCGCCTGGGGTGTGTTTGGCATACACACAGTAACAGCCTCCCCCGGCATAACTCCTTGCATTACGAGAGCTTTGGCACAGATTTCAATTTCTTCAATAAATTTTTCATACGCTACTGACCTCCCCATAAAATCATATGCTGTATATGATGGATATTCTTTAGCAGTCTTTTTCAGCATTTCATACATTGAAATATCCGGATAATCTAAAGTATGCGGAATATCTCCGTAATATTTAAACCATTTTGCATCAGAATTCAAAATCAATTTCCTCCCCTAATGTTTTGTCAAGCAGCTGCGGATTTTTAAACAAATATTTAACCAGCTTTAATGAACGCGCAAAATAAAAACCGTCTGCAATACGTTCGTCAAGAGTTACTCCAATATTAACTATATCTCGCACCGTCTGCTGATTATTCTCATCAAGAATAACTTCTTTATGTATCTCACCTATTGTGATAACAATTCCGTTTGTACCAAAATTATTAAGGTGGTGATAAACAGCATCACATTTTATGCTGCCAAGATTGGATAAAAGAACAGTTACATAATTGGGGTCAACGCTGCTGAAAGCCTTTGGCATAAAACCGTGACTGTCTGCAAAACGCATAAATGCCATAAAAATATACATTATAATCTTGGGGAATTTTTTTACAATATTCAGAATATCGTCAACCTTCATACCACCGTCATCTTTTTTTGCCTGTGCTACCTTAGGCGAAAGTTTATCTGTTATAGCACAAACATTTTCATTATCCTTTGGATGGTAAATCATCAATGTCTCTTCGGCGTGGTCTTCAAATTTTTTCTTAATGGTGAAACCCATAGACACATCGTGTCTCATATAAAAATGCTTGCCCGAAATATAGCGATTAAGCAACGGACGCATTCTTATGGTTCTTGCCACCGCTGCAATTACACAATGAAACAGTGTAACCTTGCGTTCTCCTGTAGCATTTTTTTCTTTTATGTATTCCAGAAGCTCGGTTACATCTATTTTTTCATTGATATATACCTCCGCATCGGTTCTCTTTGGCATAAGATACGCCATATAAAAATGCAATCCGTCGATATCCCTTACACGATATGCATCATATCTGTCTCCAAACTTACGCACCAAATCACTCCTCCAAGGCTATTTTCATATAATTATATCACATATTATCATAAAAAGCAAATTTTTATCGAAAAATGATTATTATTATTTTTCTGTTCTTATTTTCTAAAAATGTAGGTTTGTCAATGATGTGTTACAAAATTAATTAAAAAATTTCGCCATCATTAAGATAAGCCCTTATGTAGTCAAGAGGAGCTTTCCAATTAAGAGAACTCATAGGAAACTTATTGTAGTTATAGTTATGTACTTTTAATTGCTTTGCAAAAACATCAAAGGAATAAAACTTATGTGTAGCATAGAAGTACTCATTATCCTTACGGTGCGAACGTTCAACTTTACCATTATGTCTTGGTGTGAATGGGCGTATTAGCTTATGTTGTATATTGTATTTCTGCAAAGTTTTTTCAAATAATGTAGGAGTTTGTTTTCCGGCACATAAACGTTTAGTAAATTCATGCCGTTATCGGTTTGGACGCATTCTACACGGAATTTAAAGGCTTTTAACATATGTTCTATGAACACAGATGATGAATATGTTCTATGCTCTTCAAATGCCTCGACATAGCGAAAACGTGAATATTCATCTATGCCGGTATTCTGATAATAATGCTTTCCTTCAGCTTCAGACACAAGGCACGCAGAAGGAACAAATTTAACATCAACCTGAACTCTTTGACCGGGATACTGCATTTGCTCGTATGGTTTAGGTATGTATTTAGGGTTAGATGGCTTAACAACGATGTGTCCTTGTTTACGCATAACACGATAAAGACCCGTTACAGAGCGGGAATATCCGCGTTGCACAAGCTTAACCCAGAAGACAATCAAACCTGCATTAGGATTACGTTTTCTCATATCCGATATGAGTTTTAATTCATCTTCTGTGTGTTGGTTTGGATGGTGATGAGGTCTGTGTGATTTATCAGCTAAAGATTGCAATGTTCCATCATATCTTTTTCGCCAACGATAAACATATTGGCGATTTACTTTGTAGCGAATTGCAGCTTTAGTTACACCATGTTTAAAAGAATATTTAATTAGTGCTTGCCTAAATCTCATATCTTGTGTTATAGTATTCATATACGGAACCTCTCCTTGTGATAGTTTGGTGTGGTAACTTAACTATAACACATTTTGGAAAGTTTCCGTATTCTTTTTTTGAACATAACATTTTGTGAGGATTGAAAATCATTTCAAAATGTTATGTAGTGTAACACATCTATTGTAAACCAACAATTTTTCTGTTCTTATTTTCTAAAAAAAGATTGACATCATAACAATTTAGTAGTATAATACTTAAGGTCTTTTGCAGACAAAAACATTTCGGGATATAGCGCAGTTTGGTAGCGCGCTTCGTTCGGGACACGGTACTATTCAATTCATTAGTAACCAGCCGAACTCCCACAAACCTTTTAACACCGCCACTTTACGGCGACTTAAAAAACAAAATACATGTGGTCAAATCAGTTTTGACCACATGTTATCCCACAGACACGGGAATATAGAAAAAACTAAATATTTTATTTCGGGATATAGCGCAGTTTGGTAGCGCGCTTCGTTCGGGACGAAGAGGCCGCAGGTTCAAATCCTGTTATCCCGACCACCTTAAACCTCAGTAACCAAGCGGTTTCTGAGGTTTTTGCTTTGTTTGAAAAAGTGTAAAAAACCAAGTTTGACCACATGAAATACTGTGAATTTATCTGATATATTGGAGGGATAAACTATATGATATTCTATGTTATTGGAAATGGCTTCGATTTACATTATAACCTACCGACCAGTTACTGGCATTTTAAACATTACTTAATTCAAAAAGGTGAAATTGATATTGTCAGAAAAATAGATGATCTATTTTGGGAACGAGGAGATTTTAATCCAAAAGTTATAGAAAAATGGTCTGATTTTGAAAATATGTTAACGGTGTTTAATAATTTATTTGCCGATGATTTATATGAGGAAGCCTTCGATAATGCTGAGACTGACGATGATAGAGCAGGTTTTTGGGATAGCCCTTCATGGAATGTTAGTTACTATAATGAATACATAAAAACCTTAAAACAACAATTTGACAGTTGGATAAATGAAATGGATACAGCGATTATTCCCGATGAATATTTTATTCCTCAACCCGGCGATGCTATATTAACATTTAACTATACCACAACAATTGAAGATAATTTTGACACTTCAGGTGTTAAAATAATTCATATTCACGGAACAAAAAATCAGGAAATTATACTTGGACATAATTCGGAACCCAATCCTGATTTATTTAGCATTATTGAAGATGAAGAATCTGATTATAGAGATGTTACAACTCAAAAAGCAGTTAATTCTGTTATAGCAGAAGCCGCAGAAAGTTACTATAAAGACAGTGCTAGTGTATTAAAAAAATATCGTGATTATTTTAAGAATATTTCAAATTTTGATAAAGTCGTTATATTGGGGTTGTCTTGCGGAGAACAAGATGATTTATATGTACAAGAAATAATTAGACATTCAAAAGTTATTGATTTTTATTGGCACGATGAAACCTCAAAGGAAAATTTAGAAAATATTATCGATAATTTTAATGTGAAAGTTAATTATTACAAGTGGTGATACGTATAGTATATACATTACCTTTTGGTTAAATTATTTGAAATCCCTTTTCTTTGTTTAAGGCGTATCATATTTTAATATACTCAAAAGCTTCGGCACGGATTTTTGTCCGTGCCAATTTTATGTTACTGTGCCATTCTAAGCTCGGCTTTTTGGGCAGCTATCTCGGCTTTCATTCTTACTATGAGCTTTGCGAGTTCGATTTCGCATTCTTCCTCGGTCTTTGTATATACATTCCTTGCCATTCGTTTGCCGTAAGCATCCTTTGGCGAGTATCTGCCCTCGTATAGGTGGTCATTTATCTTACTGATGCATCCTGTGCCTTGTTTTCGCATTTTGCCCTTTTTAGGCTCGAATTTCGTCTCCTGCGGTGTTTGTTCACTATCTGCTTGTACATTCTCATCTGTGGCTTTTCCCATGCTGAATCGTGCGTTAATCTTGTCTGCGGTATTCTTTTTCATTTCGTCTGTGCTGTGCAGGTATATGTCTATGGTTGTTTTGCTTGATATGTGTCCGAGTATGGTGGATAGTGTCTTGATGTCCATTCCGTTTCCTACCGATGTGGTTGCGAAGGTGTGGCGGAGGTCGTGGAAGGATATGTTCGGCAGATTCAGTTTGCTTAAGAAGTTTTTCGCTTTCCTGTATGCTGCAGGCGGTGCTATGGGCAGCTTTGGATTTAGGAGGTTCGGGAATATCCATTCTGATGTCCGTTTCCTATTTCGGAGTCTGTCTGCCGTTATCTTAGGCAGGAGGATTTTTCTTTTGCTTTCGTCCGTCTTAGGTTCACCCTCATATATTTCGCCGCCTTTTAGCAGGGATATGCTCGTTTTGATTCTTATGACACCTTCTTTTTCATCGAAGTCTCTCCATCTTAGTCCGCATATTTCACCTCGTCTTAAGCCTGTGGTTAATTCGAGGTAGAAGAAGTCACCCCATTCTTCATCTGCATCTATGGCTTGCATCAGTATGTCAAGTTCTGCATTGTTCAGTACCTGAAGGTCTTTTTTCTTTTTCTTCGGTCTTTTGGTTTTCTTGGTAGGATTCTTTGGGATAAGGTGATTGTTTACCGCTATCTCCATTGCTCTGTGTAGTGTAGCATGTATGTCTATGATGGTGTTATCTGCAAGTTCGTGTCCGTACACAGGGTGTTCCTTGATTCTGCCTGTCTTCTTTAGTTTGACATACATTCTCTGCACTTCGTTTGTACTCAGGAAGGCAAGCTTCTTTTTGCCGATATGTGGTCTGATATATGTGTTTACGATTCTTCGATGCCTTTCTACTGTTTGAGGTCTGATTGTTCCGGGTAGGTATTCTGTGAGCCATTTATCTAACCATTCACTTACGGTCATGTTACTGTCCTCGGTTAGTTCTACGCCACGATATTCCTCTTTTAGCTGATTGAATTTTTGCAGGAAGTCTTTTTGGTTTTTATCGGTTGCATATCTGAATATGGGATCGCCATTCTTCTTGTGTCCGACTACGATTCTGCCTTCCCAGTCACCATTAGGTTTCTGTCTCACCATACCATCTCCTGAAGGTCTGCGTTTTGCCATTTTCATCACCTCGCTTTTTCTGTAACACACACAATACTGTAAAGGTTCGAGTAAGTCAAGCGAAAAAGCGAAACAAATTCACAAAGAATTTCAAAAGACATATAACAGTAATTTTATTGACATATTACTGTGTTTGGTATATAATTCTATTAAAGTTAATCATTGAATTCAAAAGAGGTTACGCATACATTTTATGCGTAACCTCAATCTGTTTATATAGGGGTTTATTCCATTGTGCCGACCATTTTATTTATGTCGCCATCCGAGTCTACGATAATTGTTTGGGTTTTGCTCGGTACCACATAGCCGAAGCCTTCAATGTAGGCTTTATTTTTCTCTTCTATGATTTCATTTCGTATTTTAGTTTCTTCATCCGTGAGGTAGCAGGTGTCTTTTGCCATTATTTCGTCATTTGTATTTATGGGTTCTTCAGGATTCTTTTCCCATTTCGCATATAGCACATCGGGCTTTGTGAAATTAAATGTTGTTACCTGATTCTGCTTTGTTCGGGGATCCGTGAACCATCCCTTGAATGTATAACCATATTTTGTTGGTATGTAACTTTCAAGGTTGATGCTTTCGCCGTATCTTTTGGTTATTGGTCTAATAAAGCTTCCGCCATCTGATGCAAAGGTTAAGGTTACATTTCCTACGATTCCAAGTTCGTTATCGAAGGTCACTCGGTACTTACTGAGCCACCAGGGTTCTGCTGATGCTGTGGTTGTCATCAGCATCATTGCCGCCAATGCCGTACATAATACTTTTTTCTTCATAATTTTCATCCTTTCTCATTTTAGGCATAAAATTAACGACATACTCGAATCTCATTCATCGAATATGTCGTTATCATTTTCAAAACATTCTATAAAGAACCTTGCTCCTAATTTGAAGCCTTTTATAAATGTTTGACATTCTGTTATTTGTATCATTTCATCGTAGCATGATTTGACCTTATTAAATAATTCTTTTTCCTGTTCATTTAGGTTTTTTAACAATTCTTCTTCATTTTTAGTCAATAGCCTGAACACCTTGTCAAACTTTCTTTGACTTTGAAATGGTCTTTCCATAGGATTAATATTCCCATACCAGAATTCTTCAAGCACTTTCATCTCATTTCACCTCCTTTGCAACACAAACATACCACAGAATTCTGCATAAGTCTACGAAGGTTTTTTCGAAAGTGCTTTTCTTTGGTTACAGCGTATCATATTTTGATATAGAAAACCCTCTGAAATAACGTTTTTGTTATCTCAGAGGGTTCAAATAAAATTCTTGCACAACATAAGACCAAGCTTACCTTTTAAAATCAATATTCTTCAATGTATAAGCCTTTGCAGGAAAGAAGAAGAAATCCAAGAACTTTACTTTCTTTGCAATTACCGCCGCTAACACCGAAAATACCAATCCGCAAGCAGTTCCCAAAATGATGTGAATCCACCACTGGGCTATATTCATACGAAGCAAGATTATTCTTATTCCGGCAGTAAATATGGTGTGTAATAAGTATATTTGAAAAGAATACTTATTTACAAAATCGAGAAAACGAGCAACGGGTTTACAGCATTGGAGCATAGAAATAAACATAATGCTTGAATATATTCCAAACAGTATCATTATTTCCTTTATGAATGGAGCTTCTATTTTGTTTAGTAAAACAAACACGACACCTGTTACGATATGCATTAACACAATTAACCATTTGGCCCACTCAGGGAGTTTCGCGAGGCCTTTGAAATCAACAAATGTGCCGATTCCAAAGGCAAGTGCTGAATAAAATACCACATCCAAGCTCCCAAGAGGAATACCCAAAAG
>JAZRJT010000029.1:0-5343 GCA_045645905.1 Clostridia bacterium | reverse complement strand
TTTTAAACGACCCCGAGGTTGGCATTGTTGTTGAAACAATGTGAGGTACAAAGCCTGCTTATGAATTTTCAAAACAACTTCTCCTTGCAGGCAAAAGTGTTATTACCTCCAATAAGGAGCTTGTTGCCGCACACGGCACAGAGCTTTTGCAAATTGCAAGAGAGAGAAACCTTAACTACCTGTTTGAAGCATCTGTTGGCGGTGGTATCCCCATTATAAGACCTATGTTCTCATGTCTGACAGCAGGTGAGGCAACAGATGTCTTCGGTATTCTTAACGGAACTACCAACTACATCCTTACACAGATGTTCCAAAAGGGCGAAACCTTTGAAAACGCACTCCGTGCCGCACAGCAGAAAGGCTACGCCGAGGCTGACCCCACAGCCGATGTGGAAGGCCACGACACCTGCCGAAAGATTGCTATTCTTTCAGCTTTGGCTTTCGGCAACGAGGTGCTGACCGAAAGAATCCCCACCGAAGGCATTACAAAAATTACTGCCGAGGATGTTGCATATGCTGAAAAATTAGGATATTCGATCAAGCTTATCGGTCACGCAACCAAGGCAAAAGACGGCGGTGTTTATGCCGCAGTTTTCCCTGCATTTGTTCCCAAAAGCAATCCTCTTGCAGGCATTAATGATGTATTTAACGGCATTATCGTAAAGGGCGAAGATTTGGGCGATGTTATGTTCTATGGCAGAGGTGCCGGTAAGCTACCCACAGCTAATGCTGTTGTTGCCGACGTTGTGGATGCAATCAAGCACCAGGGAGTAAACATCATCATAAAATGGAATGAATACTCTGCAGAAAAACAGTCAGAAGGTAAGCTGCAGGAGTATCCCTACTATATCAGATTCTCAGGCAAGCCCGTCTCAGGTCTTGCAGATTGTACTATTGTTACCTTTGACGACGAGGAATACAAAAATGAATTTGCAGTTATCACCGCTCCTATGACAGATAATAAGGTTGCAGATTTTATCAAAGGTGTTGAATTTGAGGGCGGCAAGGCTCTTGGCAAATTAAGATTGATTGGCGAATAAGAACAAAGTGGCTACGCCGCTCGCCGCAGGCGGCGGTCGGAGCAATTACGCTTTGTTAGCCCAAGTGCATTTCGGCAAAGCCCAAAATTTTGCACGGGCAATAAATCCATGTTTTTATATAATAGAAAATTATGCAATTTCCTATTATATAAAAAAGTAAAATCGACGTCTTAAAATCCTTAAATCATACTGACGTCATAATATAACATGTATCGGAGGTTTTAAAATTGGCAATTATTGTTCAAAAATTCGGCGGCAGCTCGGTTGCAGACGCAGCCAAAGTAAACAACGTTGCAAATCGTGTTGTTGATACCTACCGTGGAGGAAATTCGGTTGTTGTGGTTGTTTCTGCACAGGGCGACACAACAGATGACCTTATTGATAAGGCTCACGAAATCAACCCTTCACCTTCAAAGCGTGAAATGGATATGCTCCTTTCATCAGGCGAACAGATATCAATTGCACTTCTTGCAATGGCAATCGAAAAAATCGGGGCTCCCGTTATTTCTCTTACCGGCTGGCAGGCAGGATTCCAAACAAACACATCTGCAGGTAATGCACGCATCAACAAAGTTGATACCGAAAGAATTTTGGCGGAGCTTGACCAGAAAAAGATTGTTATTGTTGCAGGCTTTCAGGGCATCGACAAATACGATAACATCACAACTTTAGGTCGCGGCGGCAGTGATACATCAGCAGTTGCGATTGCTGCAGCAATACATGCAGATAAGTGCGAAATTTACACAGACGTTGACGGCGTTTACACCGCTGATCCCCGTATAGTTAAGTCAGCAAAGAAGCTTGACGAGATTACTTATGACGAAATGCTTGACCTTGCAAGTCTTGGCGCAAACGTGCTTCACAACCGTTCGGTTGAAATGGCAAAAAAATATGGTGTAAAGCTTGAAGTTAAGTCCAGTTTTGAAAAAATAGATGGAACAATTGTTAAGGAGGCGGTTTCCGTGGAAAAAATGTTAATCAGAGGTGTTGCTCGTGATAACGACGTAGCACGTATTGCAATTATCGGTCTTGAAGATAAGCCAGGCATTGCATTTAAGGTATTCTCTTTGCTTGCAAATAAAAGCATAAATGTAGATGTAATTCTGCAGTCAATCGGCAGAGAAGGTAAAAAGGATATTTCCTTTACCGTTACAAAAAATCATCTTGCTGAAGCAATTGAGCTTCTTGAATCTGAAAAGAACGCACTTTGCTATGAAGAAATCTCGCACAGAGAAGACATCAGCAAGGTTTCAATCGTTGGTGCAGGTATGGCTAATAATCCCGGCGTTGCCGCAAAAATGTTTGAAGCTCTTTATGATGCAAACATCAATATTCATATGATTTCTACATCAGAAACAAAGATTTCTGTTTTGGTAAACATTGCGAATGCAGAAAAAGCTGTTCAGGCAATTCACGATAAGTTTATTATTTAAAAAATTGTATTAAAATGAAACAATGCGGTAAACTAATTTTGGTTTACCGCATCTTTTTGTTATTATCTTTTCATTATGCAATTTCAAAAATTTTTGTTTGTTCGTTTTCTTGTGCGCCCTGGTTCACTAAAACAGGAGTGTATACATTTTTTGAAATTAACATCAAAATGCATATTATAAAAAAAATCTTTTTTAAATTTTTTATCATTGGACCGATTCTCCCTTCTATTTTATTTTCTCTCAAAAAGGTTTCTCTACACTGAAAAAATTACGGCAACTTATACGGCAATTAGAAAACCTTAAAAATTTTTTAAAAATTTTTAATTTTTTTTAAAAAAGTACTATAAATTTACTGAAAAGTATGGTAAAATAAAGTGTATGATTAAACAACCAAAATTAAGGAAGGGTTTTGTAAAATGGAAAAGATTTATCAGGGAAAAACAAAAGATGTTTACAAACTTGAAAACGGCAATGTGTTGCTGAAATTCAAGGATGACTGCACCGGCAAAGACGGAGTTTTTGACCCGGGCGAAAATACAGTTGGTCTTACCATTGAAGGTATCGGCAAGGCTAACCTTGAAACATCTGTTTACTATTTTGAGATGCTGAAGAAGGCAGGCATCAAGACCCATTATGTAAGTGCAAATCTTGATGACGCTACAATGGAAGTTCTTCCCGCCACAGTTTTTGGTCACGGTTTAGAGGTCATCTGCCGTCTGGTTGCAACCGGCAGCTTTATCCGCAGATACGGCGAATATATCGAAGACGGAACCGTTTTAGATGGTGGCTATGTTGAATGTACCTTCAAAAATGACGAAAAGGGCGACCCGCTTGTTACATCTGAGGGTCTTGCTGCTCTTGGCGTTATGTCTCCCGAGATGTTTAAAAGCATGAAAGAACAGACACTTAAAATTACAAAGATTGTTGCTGATGACCTTAAAACCATAGGTCTTGACCTTTGGGATATCAAATTTGAATTTGGTTACAACAACAATGAAGTTATCCTTATAGACGAAATTGCATCCGGTAATATGCGTGTTTATAAGGACGGCAAAATTGTCGAACCAGTCGAACTGACAAAACTTATTAATAACAGATAGTTAGCGATAAAAGGCATATGAATTTTCATATGTCTTTTTTTCACAAACTTTCTTAATTTATTTGCGGGGAGGTCATATTATGTTGTTTTTTGAAATTTTTGAAAATCCGCGGGATTTGGCAAAGTACATTGCAGAAAGTTCTGCACTGGAGGGTAAAGAGCCTCTTATTGTTGCTGACCCACGTGAAATATTGGAAAAAATCTCAGATAAGGGCAAGGAATGGTATAAAATTGACTACAGGGGACATCGTAGCAGCATTGTTAAATACCTCTCTGTTTTAAAAATAGATTGCCTTAAAGACTATTTTTTACATATTAATATGCCCACCAGCAACAGTATATCCGACCTGCAAGCCATAGTGCTAGAAATTTGCGAATGTAAAAACTGTATGAAAAACGTTCCTGCACTACGCTGTACAACCGACAGCACTCTTGCAGATGACGAGGTGGAAATAACCATTGTTGTTCCTGTCTTTGACCTGGGCTGGCAGCTTGATAATATGTGGAAGAAATGATATTAAATCTTTTCAATATTACATTGTATTATACACAAATTATACTATAATGTAATCTGGATATAACTTTCCGGAGGATTATCTGATGAAAAAAAGATTTTAGGCACATCCGAACTTACGGTATCCGAGTTCTGCCTTGGTTGTATGAATTTCGGATGGAAGGAGCCCGCCGAAAGCTCTATCGAGCGACTTGAACAGTTTGTAGAAGCTGGTGGAAACTTTATAGATACCACAAATGTTTATTCCCGACGCGAAGCCGAAGGAATGGATTTTTACGGCAAGGATTTTGACAAATATATTGTCGGAACAAGCGAGCGACTTATCGGTAACTGGGTAAAGAATAAAGGCAACCGACACAATTTAGTAATTGCTACCAAAGCGGGTTTTCCATACCCCGGAATACGAATACAGCCGGGTACAAATGCCCTGCAGATAAAAACCGAATGTGAAAAAAGTCTTAAGCGGTTGCAGACCGACTATATCGACCTTTTTTATCTGCATATGGACGACAGAAACACTCCCCTTAAAGAATCTCTGTCTGCCATGAACGACCTTCTGAAAGAAGGCAAGGTTAGATACATCGGCGTAAACAATTTTGCCCCCTGTAGACTTGCCAAGGCATTGGAGATTACGGATAGATATGGCTTTGCAAAGTTTTGTTGTGTTCAACAGCGTCATTCATATCTGCGACCGAAAGCAGGAAGTAATTTCGGTAAGCAGGTGGCCGCCAACGACGAAATGCTTGAGCTTGTAGAAGATAGTGGCATTGCGTTGCTTGTGTATTCGCCTCTCTTAAAAGGATATTACGGCAATCCCGCAAAAGCCTTACTCGAGCAGTATGAAGGGCCGGATTCAGATGCTAGAATGTCTGTTTTGCACGTCATTGCTGACGAGCTTAATGCAACTAATACACAAAGGTTGATTAATTCTGAGCCATCGATTATTCCTATAGTGGCTGCAACAACAAGATTAAAGTTTTAAAAAGAAACGCTTACGGATACCGTAATTTTGATAGATTTAGAAAAGAATATTACACATGTTTAATTACAAAAAAGCTAATACAGGAACGGAGGGTGCTTAAAACAGCAACCGCCGCTTAAAAATCCATTATTTATTGGCTCTATAATAAATGTTGGGGTAGCGAAATAGAGCCTACAAAAAAATAATTAGAAAAATTTCAAAAAAGTAGAGCATATTTAGCTAAAATCCGTTAAAATGGAATTGTCTAGAAACCATGACGGATAGGAGACTAAATT
>JAZRJT010000028.1:0-12893 GCA_045645905.1 Clostridia bacterium | reverse complement strand
TGCACTTGGTATGGCAGAAAAGGAACACGGAACTGCGGTTTTATCTGCGGCTATCGCCTTCTTTATTATGCATCAGACAATCTCCACCCTTCTTTCAATAAACGGTCAGCTTGCCGAGGGCGTTATGCTTGAAGGTACTGTCGCCAATGTTGTAGGTATACAATCACTTGAAATGGGTGTGTTTGGCGGTATTATTGTCGGTCTTGGCGTCGCGGCACTTCACAACCGCTTTTATAAAATTCAGTTGCCCACCGTTATTTCGTTCTTCGGCGGTGTGCGTTTTGTGCCCATTATCTCCACTTTTGTGTATATTCTCGTGGGTCTAATTATGTATTTTGTGTGGCCATATATTCAGCGCGCAATTTATTCTCTTGGTGATTTGGTACTGCGTTCGGGGTATTTCGGCACATTCATCTACGGAACAATCGAGCGTGCCCTTATCCCCTTTGGTCTGCATCACGTATTTTATATGCCCTTCTGGCAAACAGGTCTTGGCGGAAGTATGGTTATCGACGGACAAACCATTGCAGGTGCACAAAACATCTTTTTTGCTCAGCTTGCATCCCCCTCTACCGTGCAATTCTCTGTTGAGGCAACCCGCTTTATGAGCGGAAAGTTCCCCCTGATGATTTTCGGTCTGCCCGGTGCGGCACTTGCTATGTATTCTGTTGCAAAGCCATCAAAAAGGCAGGTTGCAGGCGGCTTGCTGCTTTCTGCGGCACTCACATCAATCCTTACCGGTATTACCGAGCCAATAGAGTTCACTTTCCTCTTTGTTGCCCCTGTGCTTTATGTAATCCACAGTATTTTTGCAGGTCTTGCCTATATGATTATGCACATCCTGAACGTAGGAGTGGGTATGACCTTCTCAGGCGGTGTTATTGACCTCTTTTTATTCGGTATTCTTCAGGGCAACGACAAAACCAACTGGCTGAACGTCGTATGGGTTGGTATAGTCTATTTTGCGGTATACTATTTCATATTCCGCTATCTTATCAAAAAATACAACTTTGTCACCCCCGGTCGCGAGGATGACGAAGCAGAAACCAAACTTTATACACGCAAGGACGTCAACGCTGCAAAGGAAGATAAATCACCCCTTATTTTAGAGGGTCTTGGCGGTAAAGATAATCTTGTAAACGTGGATTGCTGTGCAACAAGACTCCGTATCACAGTAAAAGACAGCTCCAAGGTCAACGACAACCTGCTCCGTCAAAGCGGTGCCTCAGGCATAATCAAAAGCGGGTCAGGCGTTCAGGTAATCTACGGACCAAGAGTAACAGTTATCAAGAGTAATTTTGAAGACTATCTTGAGTCAATAGAATAAAAGAGGGGCATCTGCCCCTCTAATTCAAAATATAAATAGCCAAGTTAAGATACGCGGCAAATGTCACCCACAAAAAATACGGAATATTTATTATTGCCGCAATCTTATCAATTTTATAAAATTGAAACAGCATAATAATTATAAGTCCACACAAAGCAATCAGCCAGATAAATGCAAATAAAAAAGCCCTAAGGTTGAAGAATATCAGGCTCCAGAAAAAATTAAAACCCAATTGCAAAACATATGTCTTAAGGGCACTTGTTACTTCTTTCGGCATAGCCTCTTTTTTAAGATAAACTCTTGCGCTGCCGATACCCATAAGTACGTAAAGAACGGTCCACACTATCGGAAAGAGTATCGGTGGCGGTGCAAGGGGCGGCTGTACTATTTCGCCATACAGCATCATATTTCCACTTGTTAAAAGAGCAGAAAGTCCACCGACCGCCAGCGGAATTAAAATTCCAATTAAATAAACTCTGATATTTTTCATTGCATATATCGCCTCCTGCTTAATCTTATGTATCAGAAAAGAGTATAATACAAATTTTTTTATTTTTTTCAAAAAAACCCTTGACAAATTAATGATTTGGTATTATAATAAACGAGTTGATTTGAAGATGCGAGCATGCTGGAATAGGCAGACAGGCACGTTTGAGGGGCGTGTGTCAACCGACGTGTGGGTTCAAGTCCCACTGCTCGCACCAAATTAATTTTTTTATATTTTGCCGGATTGTGTAAAGGTAGCACAGCAGACTCTGACTCTGTTTGTCTGGGTTCGAATCCTAGTCCGGCAGCCACCAAAAAACAAGCACATTGTGCTTGTTTTTTTATGCTTAAAGCTGTCCGTTTTGTCCGTTTTCACAGGTATATAATAAAATTATACCAAAGAGAAGGGGAAAAGCTATGGTAAAAACGGAAGAAAAGCTAAAGAAGGATGTGGGTCAACTATATTTATTCGCCAATCTTATGTATGGTGATACGTTAGATAATATTAGCAAAAAGAAAAAAGCTATTGTTTTTGAAGAAGAAAGGCTTCTAGCTTATATTAATAAATCAATTAAGAATTCTGTTGAAGGCTATTTTAAGGATTTTAAAATCGACAAGAATCTTTTTAAAAACTTTAATGAACAACAAAGGAAACATCTTGTTAGTTTGACTGAAAATATTGATGCTGTAAAAGAGAATGCAATAGAGGATATTATTGAAGAAATATTTATACCACTTGCTAAAGATGAAACTGTTGTCGAAAGAACGCGGTCTTTAGAAATAACAACAGAAAAAATTATAAATTCTATAAACAATTCAATTGAAAGTATCAATAGACAAATAGGTTACTGTATGGTATTATATAGCTATGAGAATAAAGGCTACAAGAAATATCGCCTAAGGCCGGGAGAGACGGCTTGTGAAGAATGTAAGGAGCAAGGAAGACATACATATGCGATAGAAAAACTCAAAAATGCAGAGTTTTTACCTCTTATACACCCAAACTGCAGATGCACAGTTGAAATTCTTGATGATAAAAACAAAGTTGTTGGTACGATTGACAGTAAAGCTATTGAAGAACAATTAGAAAAGACCGAAATCACTAAAGAAATGAGCTTTTTGGATTATGTAAGTGCATTGCTTTCAGTAGCGGCTCTTATTCCCGGAATGGACAGTATTATAGATTTAATTTCAATACCTGTTGACTTGCTCAGCGGTGACTTAATTTCTGCGGGTTTTGCTTTGATGGGAATACTACCACTTATTGGTGAAGTCGGTGATGCCGGTAAGGCTCTTAGGATAGCGGATAGGGCAAGTGGTGTCGCAAAGACTGTCGACAATGTGACAGATGGCGTTAAACTCGTTGATAGTACAAGTGATATAATAAAAACTGCAAAACGCTCCCCAATAGAAATTCCAAAAACAGCAACAGTTAAAGAGCAGGCAAAAAACGGTTACCTGCAAATTAAGTATACTTGGCAATCAGGGGATTATAAATACATTAGTCGTTGGCATACCCAAACTCCAAATGCACCTGCTGGCCAAGGAACTACATGGGTGGTAGAACGGAAAAGAAATGGAATAGGTTATGGAAAAAATGCTAACCCTGGTAAACATGAAGTTTTAATTGGAAAAGATAAATGGATTTCAATGACTGAATGGAAGAAGACTATAACTGCAAGAAAACAAGGAACAGCAACAAAAGAACAAATTGATATATTAGAAAATGGTCACTGGAGGGATATAAAATGACAGATAAATTGGATTTTTATTCTGGATACGAGGGAGAACCTGAAATTATATTTGAACTGATAAAAAATAATGACTGCATTAAAACTCTTCATATTTGGGATGGACATTTGCTTTTTATTGTTGAAAAAGCTGTGAAAACTGATATTGGTTGGAACGGGATTGCTGGTGCTTATTATAATGGTGATATGGATGATATTTGGATGTTTAATAATCTTGATGAATGCTTAGAGGATTTGTTGAGAACAGATATCTTAACTGAAGATAACGAGACCCAAATGGTGTATTATGCATTAATTGATTTATTTAAAGAGGCTATTGAAAAAGAATGCATCATAAAAGTATTTAATGATTAATTAAGTTAAGCAGGTATATCACCCAAATAAGTTGCATCTATATTGTTCTCCGTTGCCAGAAAAAAGGGGATGTTAAAATAGTCCAGACCGCAAAAAGACGGGAAGGTCAAAGACTTTTTACCATATAATTATTACTAAAACTATTGAAAATGTTGAAAAGTCGCATAGCTATGCGATTTTTCTGCTTTTATAGTCTTTTTGCTACGCACAAACCTCACCTCTCGGTGTATAAAAGTACACCTTCGGGTACCCCAAAGTCGTGACTTTGGCTCGATTTGTGCGTTCTGAATCAATTTTACCTATCCCCTAAAGGAAGGCTGTTTAAAAACACAGTTTTTAAACAGCCCCTTTTTTAATATACTTTGGGCAAACAATGCCAATATTGCATTTAACGGCGAGATATGCTATACTGTAAAAAACAAAAACAGGTGATACTATGATATATAACTACATTTTTATTAGCTGGAATATCCTTGTTATGCTGATTTTCGGCATTGACAAATTCCTTGCCAGACGTAAGAAAAAGCGAATAAGCGAAAAAAGCCTTGTTCTTTTATCATTTTTGTTTGGCGGATGCGGCTCAATGTTTGGAATGATACTATTCAACCACAAAACAAGCAAGAGGAAATTCAGATTTTTAATTCCATTTGCTGTAATCTTGAACATCGTCCTTTTATATGTCATCCAAAGGAGTGGATTGCTTTGAAAATAGCATATATCGGTATAGATTTATTTTTTACCGCACTTGAGAATCTTGAAAAGTTCGGCTGTGAAATCGGTGAAATATTCACTTGCGAAACCGATAATATATCCGAATTTAACATTAAAATATGTAATTACGCAAAAAAACATAACATCCCCTGCAAAATGACTCGTATAACAACTACAGATATCGAACGTTTAAAGAACGCGCAGTATGACTTTGCAATATGCGCAGGCTATTATTTTAAAATTCCTGCAGATACGGGTTTCCCCATTGTTAATATTCACCCAAGTCTGCTGCCTGTCGGCCGTGGGTCGTGGCCTATGCCGCAGACTATACTTAAAGGTATAAAAAAAAGCGGTGTAACCATCCATAAAATTGCCGAAGGTTTTGATACGGGTGATATTCTGTTGCAAAGAGAATTTGAACTGACCGATAAAGAAACGCTTGAAACCTTTATGGACAAGGTGTACACCCTTATTCCCCCTATGCTGTGCGAACTGGTGCAAAATTTTGACGAGCTGTACTCCAACGCTCAACCTCAGGGCGAGGGCGATTATTGGGTGGCTCCCACCGACGAAGATATGACAGTTACCACCGATATGACCGCAGAGCAAGCCGACGAAATCTTGCGTGCCTTTTTGGGGTATGAATGTATATATAAAGGAAAGGACAAAAACTGCAAAATAATAGGCGGCAGAGCCCACAAAGGCACCGCCGCCGACAACTTCAATATCCTGCCTGTTAAGGATGGATATATTATTTATACTAAATCTATATAGTGTGCAATATCCTGCATCTCGCCATCTGTTGCGGCGATTACATCGGCACATTTTTTTAGGCGTGCGGCAATCTCTTCGGGGTTGGGCACGTCCTTTTTGTATTTAACATGATGTTCAAGGCTTGCCCAGAAATCCATAGCAATTGTGCGTATCTGCACCTCCACCTTGACAGGTTGCTTTTTGTCCGAGAAGAATACAGGAATCTCAATAATCATATGGTAACTGCGATAGCCGTTTTCTTTTGGCGATTTTATGTAGTCCTTTACGGCAATAAGCTTTATATCATCCTGACGGGTAAGCATATTGGCAACCGTATAAATATCGTCAATAAACGAGCATATTACCCTGACACCCGCTACATCATTAAGATGTTCGGAAACCGCTTCAAGTGTAATGGGGAGCTGTCGGCGCATTAACTTTTCAGCAATGCTTTGCGGCTTTTTAATGCGGTATTTTATGGTTTCGATGGGATTGCGCTTGTAGCGCACCGACATCTCCTGACTGAGGACCTCAAGCTTTGTGGTAACCTCCTGAATTGCACATTGATAAATCATCATAAGCTCTTCAAACTGATGTGCATATTCAGCAAAAATCTTTCCTGTATCCTCAGGGATATTCACTTGCGCTAAAAACGCCTTTTTAAGCTCTCGTTCCATTATTATTTACATCCTCTTAATTATCTTATTTGTCCGCATCCACGGATAACATATTTTGTGGTGGTCAACGCTTTAAGACCCATAGGCCCTCTCGCGTGAATTTTTTGAGTGCTGATGCCGATTTCCGCGCCAAAACCAAATTCAAAGCCGTCTGTAAAGCGTGTTGATGCATTGACATACACCGCCGCCGCATCAATGCTTTGCAAAAATTTTTGAGCATTTGCATCGTTTTGGGTAACTATCGCCTCGGAATGCCGGCTTCCATATCTATTTATATGCTCAATCGCCTCATCAACACCAGTAACAACCTTTACCCCGATTTTCAAGTCAAGATACTCTGTGCCCCAGTCATCCTCTGTTGCAGGAGTTGCAGCAGGGTAAATACCGCAAACCTCTTCATCGCCCACAATTTCAACGGATTTTTCGGCAAGAGCCTTTAAAATACGGGGCAAAAATTCCTTTGCAACCGCCTTGTGCACAAGAAGCTTTTCCTCCGCATTGCAAACCGAAGGCCGTGATGTTTTGGCATTAATTATAATTTTCTCTGCCATGTCCAAATCAGCACTTTCGTCAACATAAACGTGACAGTTGCCCGTGCCCGTTTCAATTGCAGGAACGGTCGCATTTTCAACAACACTGCGGATAAGCCCTGCACCGCCACGGGGAATTATTACATCAAGATAATCATTTAATTTCATAAGTGCAAGGGCACTTTCACGGCTTGTATCCTCAACAAGATTTACGCAGTCGGCAGGTAATCCCGCAGATGTCAACGCCTCACGGATAACCTTTGTAATCGCCAAACTTGATTTGTGAGCATCCTTGCCGCAACGAAGTATACATGCATTGCCCGACTTGATGCACAGTGCCGCCGCATCTGCTGTTACATTGGGCCTTGCCTCATAGATTATTCCCACAACACCCAGGGGAACGCGAACCTCACCAATATTCAAGCCGTTGGGACGGCTGAATTCATTCACCATCTCACCGATTGGGTCGGGAAGGTCGGTAACCTGACGAATACCCTCAGCCATTGCGGCAATTCGGGCGTCGTTTAATGTAAGTCTGTCGATAAGACCATCCGAAATCCCGTTTTTGCGTGCAGAATCGACATCTTTTTGATTTTCTGTAATGATGTATGCGGATTTTTCCAAGAAAGCCTCTGCAATTTTATGTAAAGCGGCATTTTTCACCTTTGTAGCTGCTGTTGCAAGCACAGATGCAGCCACCTTTGCCGCCTGACCTTTTATTTTGAGTTCTTCCACTTGAATTCACCTCATAAAAAGTATACCACAGCTCCGATTAAAAATCAACGGCTGTGGTAAAATGTTTATATATTATTTAAATTAAATTCATAATTATCCAATATGCTTCATCTCGTGAATATCAAATCCCGGGTCGGTGTAATTTTCGATATAGTCAAGCATTGCCGAAGTTTCGTCAAAGGTTTCATAAAGCTTCATTGACGCAGGCTTCATAAAATGAAGGTCGGCTGTACGCTGCATAAGTTCATTAATTATGTCATAATATCCCAATGAGTTAAGCACCGCAATCGCCTTGGGATGACGGTCAAGCTGTTTTAATGTGAGAATTTCAAAAAATTCTTCATATGTGCCAATTCCACCGGGAGTCATAATAAAGGCATCAGCACGGTCTTCCATAATCTGCTTACGCTCGCGCATAGTTTCGGTATAGATAAATTCAGTACACTTGTCATAAAGAACTCCGTCCACCTGAAAGAATGATGGTGCAACACCTATTATCTCGCCGCCGCCACGGGTCATTCCACGGGCAACTGCACCCATAAGTCCGCAAGCTCCGCCACCGTAAACCAGATTGTGTCCTCGCTTTGCCATTTCTTCACCAAGAAGCTCGCCTGCCTCTATGTATCTTTTGTCAATTGCATCGCTTGATGCACCATAAACACATATATTCATAAAGTCAATACCTCCGTTCACTAATATATGCTAAGTATATCACAATTGCAACAAAAAAGCAATTGACTATTTTTGATAATTGGTGTATAATTCTTCCTTGGAGGCGTAAAAAATGACAAAAGATAACATTTATTCGAAATTAGGCATCTGTGACGAGGTTTTTGACTTTGGCGAAAGAATAATCAATAGTCTTGCCGACAGATTTCAGAATATAGACGAAACAGCAGAATATAATCAGCTTAAAGTTGTTTCTGCAATGCAGAAAAACCGAGTTGATGCGGCTTGCTTTAACGAATCAACGGGCTATGGCTATGACGATGTAGGTCGTGACACTTTAGAACGTGTTTATGCCGACTGCTTTAATTGCGAGGATGCACTTGTGCGCCCGCAAATTACTTGCGGTACACACGCCCTCGCCCTTGCACTCAGCGCAAATCTACGCCCGGGTGACGAGCTGCTCTCCCCTGTTGGCAAGCCCTATGACACCTTGGAGGGTGTAATCGGCATTCGTCCCACAACAGGCTCACTTGCAGAATACGGCGTTACCTACCGTCAGGTTGATTTGCTACCCGACGGCGGATTTGACTGGGACGGAATAAAAAATGCTATAAACGAAAAAACTCGTCTTGTTACAATCCAAAGGTCAAAGGGCTATCAGACCAGAAAGACCTTTTCGGTTGCTGAAATTGCAGAAATAATTAAATTTGTTAAAAATATAAAACCCGATGTTCTTTGTATGGTGGATAATTGCTACGGAGAATTCGTCGAAAGGACTGAGCCTCCCGACTTTGGTGCTGATATGATTGTTGGCTCTCTTATCAAAAACCTTGGCGGCGGACTTGCCCCCTCTGGCGGATACATCTGTGGAACGCGCAATTGTATCGAACGCTGCGGATATCGTCTTACCGCGCCGGGCCTTGGCAAAGAAGTCGGCACAAATATGGGAATGATGAGACAGTTTTATCAGGGGCTTTTTATGGCTCCCACCGTTGTTGCAGGTGCTCTTAAAGGGGCAATCTTTGCAGCAAATATTTATGAGAGATTGGGTTTCCGTGTTGTTCCCGACGGAACAGAATCAAGACACGATATAATTCAGGCAGTTGAGCTTGGCAGTGCAGAGCGTGTTATCGCTTTTTGCAAGGGTATTCAGGCAGCGGCACCGGTTGACAGCTATGTGACCCCCGTCCCCGGAGACATGCCGGGCTATGAATCGCAGGTTATTATGGCAGCAGGTGCATTTGTTCAGGGCTCATCCATTGAGCTTAGTGCAGATGCGCCCCTTCGCGAGCCTTATGCGGTTTACTTCCAAGGAGGTATCACCTGGTATCACGCAAAGCTTGGAATATTAATGTCTGTTCAGAAAATGGTTGATGCCAATCTCCTTGATATCGAAAAAATAAAATCTTTGGAGGTTTAAACATGAAAACTCATGTTTAAGCCTCCGGCGGAATTTATTGCACCGCCGAGTTTTTGTGCCGGGCACAAAACGGCGATGTGCGTAATTTCCACCACACACATTATCTGCCCACAGTAAAGTCGTGTGTATTTTTATTTTTAATTTGTGGGCAGAAAGGTTATGGAAATTATTATGTGGTTAGTTTTAGCAATTATAGCAATGCTCTGCTGGAGTGGTTCAGACTTTTTCAGCAAGCTGGGTTCAAAGCCCTCGGATAAATACAGTCATTGGAAGATGGTTATTGCAGTTGGCGTAGTTATGGGTATTCACGCAATATACGAGATTGCAACAGGCACCGCCATTACGTTTATGGATATAGTTTACTATCTGCCTGCATCTGCAATGTACATACTTTCGATGATATTTGGTTATGTATCACTGAGATACATCGAGCTTTCGGTATCATCACCCATCTGCAATTCATCAGGTGCGGTTGCGGCAATTCTTTGCCTGATTGTTCTTGGCCAGACGGTTGACAGCCTTTCTGCCGTTGGTATTGTTATTGTATCCTTAGGCGTTGTATTTTTAGGAATTGCCGAATACACCGAAGATGACGCAGCAAAAGCGGCACGTCAGCTAAAGGCAAACAGAAAGTATACAAAAAGCGTGCTTGCAATACTTCTTCCTGTACTTTACTGTTTTATCGACGCATTAGGAACATTCTTTGATGCCGTAATCCTTGAAGAAGGTAACACCTTTATGACAAGTGTGTTCCACTATATGGACGAGGATGTTGCAAATGTTGCATACGAGCTGACATTCCTGTTTATGGCTGTTGTTGCGGCAATTTACGTATTTGTAATCAAAAAGCAAAAGCTGTTAAGTGTTAAGGACGAGGCTCCCAAGGGCATTGGTGCCATCTGTGAAACAGCAGGTCAGTTTGCATACATCTATGCACTGTCAGCAAATGCCGTTGGTGCGGCACCTGTTATCTGTGCTTACTGTGTTGTTTCAGCGATATGGAGCTCAATCTTCCTGAAGGAACGCCTTTCATGGAAGCATTATGCATCCCTTGTTGCCGTTATCGCAGGTATCATTATTATGGGCGTAGCAGAAGGCCTCGCCGAGCTTTAGGGATAGTAAAATTGTCCGGACCGCAAAAAGACAGGATAATTAAGATATTATAAATGTAGATTAACATAAAATCTGTTTAAAATGAAGAAAAACCGCATTCCTATGCGGTTTTTCTGTTTTTATTGTATTTTTTGCTACTCACAAACCTCGACTCTCGGTGTACACAAAGTACACCTTCGGGTATCCCAAAGCCAAGGCCTTGGCTCGGTTTGTGTGTTCCGAATCAATTTTCCCTATCCCTACTAGTCGTTATAAAATCTACCGTTTTGCACAGCTCAGCATCTCCTCAAGAGCCGCCTTATCATAAGTATAACCCTTGTTGCAGAACTGACACACTATCTCAGCCTCGCCTTGTTCTGCAATTATGTCCTGAATTTCCTTTTTGCCAAGGCTGATAATTGCACGCCGCATTCTTTCGTCGCAACAGTCACAATGATATGTAACTTCCTTTTCTTCAAGGATTTCAATTTCAAAATCCTTCATTACTTTGCGGATAAGTGCCTCGTTTGACAAGCCTTCCTCAAGAAGTGCCGTAACACTTGACAGTCCCTCTGCCGCCTTTTCAAACTTTTTAAGATTGAATTCGTCACAGTCGGGCATAATCTGCACAATAAATCCTCCCGCCTGCTTGACAGAATAATCCCTGTCCACTAAAACACCCAAAGCCACAAGGCTTGGAACCTGCTCGGACTGTGCAAAATAAAAGGCAAGGTCATCGCCGATTTCGCCCGTTTGAATGGGCACCTGACCAACGTATGGCTCACGCATATTCATATCCTTGACAACGCTCAAATAGCCCTCTCTGCCGATGGCGCCTCCAACGTCAAGCTTGCCGAAAGCATTAAGCGGAAGCTCGGCAGTTGGGTTTTCAATATAGCCCTTAACATCGCCTTCGGAGCTTGCAACAGCAATAACTCTGCCCAAAGGCCCGTCACCTTTCATCTGAAGTGTCAGGGATGTATTTTCATCCTTGAGCATAGCCCCCATAAGAGTTGCCCCGGTAAGCAGTCTGCCAAGCGCCGCCGTGCCCGTTGGCATGGTGCTGTGATAGTCTTTTGCCGACTGAACAATATTCTTTGAATTTACTGCATATATTCTTATAAGTCTGTTTTTTGTAACCGCAATGGTCAATTTGTCTGCCATAATTTTGTTTCCTTTCTACTAAAGCAGAAAATCGGCTCAAAAGAGCCGATTCGTTTTGTTTATCGTATATAATCAAGAACTATACGCGGGTAACGTTTGCCGCCTGCGGTCCTTTAGCTCCTTCTACAACTTCAAATTCAACTTCTGCGCCTTCTTCCAAGGTCTTGTATCCATCCATAGTGATAGCTGAAAAATGAACAAAAACATCTGTTCCTTCTTCTGTTTCGATGAAGCCGAAGCCCTTTTCAGCATTAAACCATTTAACTTTGCCTTTTTGCATAAAATGTTCCTCCAATTCTTAGCCTGACAGTAGCAATATCTGCTATCTGTTGTCCACCGGATAAGTATATCATTATTCCCATTTTATGTCAATATGTTTTTGGGGAAACCACAAAAAAAATTCTCTCGTCGCAGTCGTCTGCCGTCGCAAATTCAAAGGGCTTGTAAATTCCTGTCACTTCAAGGCCTGCAGACTTTACTGCGTCTGTAATTTCTGCAACAGAATATGCCCTTTCCTGCTGAAATTCATCAAATCTTATGTAAGATTCATCCTCATCTTCGCAGAAAAATGTAAGAGCAAAGTAACAAATATTTGTTTCTTCACAAAACTCGCTTTGCCATACATAAAAGATGCCCTGCTCGTCATTGACAAAGGTGTTGTCTCCTAAAACATTTTTAAGCTTATGAACGCTGTTTATGTCAAAAATAAACACACCGCCCGGATTGAGATAATTGTCGACAAGGCTGAAAAGCTGCTTTAAATCATCATAATCAGTGATGTAATTCAGTCCATCAAGAGCGCACACAATCGCGTCAACCGTACCAAAAAGCTCCATCTCACACATATCCTGGCAAAGAAACAATATCTCGCGATTTGCCTCATATGCTTTATTTCTTGCAATATTTAGCATTTCAACAGACATATCAAGCCCAATCATATCATAGCCCCGCTCCGCCATAGGAATGGTGATATTCCCCGTTCCGCAGGCAAGGTCAAGTACAAGCTCAGGCTTTTTGCCAAGCCGTTTAAAAATCTCTTCATAAAAGTCTACAAATTTGTTGTAATCCGCATCCTGCAACTTGTCATAAACCTGTGCAAAATCGTTGTACATAAGGTATCACCACCTAAATTTTTTCAAGCTGAACATATGCCGCCATCAGATTTTTCTCACCAACACTGTCAAATTTAACACGCAAAAACATATCCGCACCGATAGCTTTCGC
>JAZRJT010000027.1:0-6969 GCA_045645905.1 Clostridia bacterium | reverse complement strand
CTCAAAGAGATAATTATTATCTACTACAAATCCCAGAAACAAGCCGTTTCTGGGATTTTCTTTATTTCTCTACACAAAAAACATATTTTTTGCAAGCATATATTTCAAAGAAAAATATGGACAAAAAAGAAAAAGTATGATATAATAAGTCTACCACACGAAGTTGAATAGTTTTCAGGAGGTTTTTTTGCTTTTGGCAAAAATGCGTGCTCCGCTTTAATCTTCTGCAAACTGTTCATTAAAGTTTCGTGTGGTAACGATTGAGCAACGCATTTTTCGTGCGTCGGCTCTGTCGGCGCATTTTTTAATGCGTCAAAATTCTGATTGTTGTCACACAAATTAAAATGGTAAAACCGCTCTACAATGTAGGGCGGTTTCGCTTTGTCTCTTAAAATATCAGCTATTCTTTATTTTTATTTCGGTAAGTGGCTGATGCTCCCGAAGGTTTTCCATTATATCATTTAATTTTTCTTCAGCAAGCTCAATATCCTTTAAAAATTCATCGGCTGAGATACGAAAGGCTCCGCTTCCAAAGATAATAACCTGCTCTAAGCGGTCGGAGGTAGCAACCTTCACGGTATAATTCTTTTTGCTGATATCCCTTGCGGTGCGCTCAATATAGGTATCGGCGGTTTCCGCCTCTTTGGTATATACAACGTCTAAGTTGCCCACTCTTTCATAGCTTCCAAGACCGCCCTTAACCTTGTAGGCATCAAAAACTATTATAATCTCACAACTACGCATTTCCTTATAGTTTGAAAGTCGGGTTATAAGATAGTTTTTTGCAACATCCAAAGTTTCATTTGTGGCATTATTTAAATCAAACCAGGCAAACAGGATGTTATATCCATCGACCAACAAGTATTCGCCCTTGGTTTCTCTTGGCGCCTTATATTTTTTTGCAATAGCTTCGGGAAGCTTCTGAGATTTAAAGCTTGTGTGGGCTTTGCGCTGAATTTTGCCATAGGTTCGTTCAAAAATACGCATAAGCTCATCGTCATCGGCGTAGTTTGAACTACGTCTTGGTGCATTTGGGGCTGCTGTGATTTCCTCGGCGGCTTTTTTTCGGGTGTCTTCAATGTGCATATGGCTGTGCACGTCGTACCACTTAACAACAAAACCAGCTCCATGGTCGCAGAAAACCGAATCGGGAGTGTTGTCCAAATCTTGTTCAGGGTCATATCCAATTTCTTCAACAATTTCAGCCTGGTTTTTACAGGGCTCATAGCCCGCAGGCATACATTCCAAAATGCCAAGCCCGTGAGTGTAGGCACGCACCTCGGCTGAATAGTTGCAGAGACCCTGAACGGGAGCATAGCCTTTAAGGATTGCAGTATCCTCGCGGTTTTCGGGAGGGGTAAACTTTCCGCCCATATTCTGAATGTCGGTCATTGCTCTGCCCAAAGCAGATGTAGGAAGGGTAAGGGTAAAGCTGTACCATGGCTCAAGAACAACCGACTCTGCCTGCATAAGTCCTTGACGTACTGCACGATAGGTTGCCTGACGAAAATCACCGCCCTCGGTATGCTTTTTGTGGGCACGGCCTGCAACCAGAGTTATTTTTATGTCTGTTATAGGTGCTCCTGTCAGTACGCCGAGATGAGTTTTTTCTTCAAGGTGGGTAAGAATAAGGCGTTGCCAGTTTTTGTCAAGTTCGTCATCGCTGCATTTGCTGTCAAACACTATTCCGCTTCCTGATTTGCCGGGCTCAAGCATGAGGTGAACTTCGGCATAATGACGAAGAGGCTCGAAGTGCCCGACACCAAGAACTGAATTTTGAATTGTTTCCTTATATATAATACTGCCCTGTTCAAATTCCACCGACATATCAAACCGGTCTTTAAGTACACACTTCAGCACTTCGGACTGAACTTCGCCCATAAGCTGAATATGAATTTCACCAAGCTGTGGGTGCCATACGGTGCGAAGCTGAGGGTCTTCCTCCTGATACTTTTTAAGGTTGCGAAGAGCGGTGTTGACATCATAACCTTCCTCAAGCTTGACTTTATATGAAAATACAGGCTCAAAGGTGAAGGATGAGTGGTCGCCTTCTATACCAAGACCCTGACCGGGGAATGACTGTGTTAGTCCTGATACGGCACAAACTGTGCCGGGTAGAGCCTCCTGTTCACTTTTGTATTTTAATCCTGAATAAATTCGTATTTCGTTTATCTTTTCGTCATCTATAATGTCCTTAACGGAGAGCTTGCCACCTGTGATTTTAAGGTGTGTAAGGCGGTTGCCTCTTTCGTCGGTTGAAATTTTAAAGACCTTTGCTCCGAAACTGTCGCAGCTTTTAGGCTGACGGGTGTATGTGTCAAGACCGGCAAGAAGCTCGTCAACACCTTCGGTTTTGAGTGCCGAGCCAAAAAAGATGGGGAACAACTTGCGTTTTGCAACAGCATCTGTAATTTTCTCATTGGAGAATGTGCTGTTTTCAAAAAACTCGTTCATCAAGCCGTCGCTGCATACTGCCAATGATTCGGCTTCATTTCCGCCGTCTGCCAGAGCAGAATTAATGTCAATGCAGGCAGAGCTGAGGTTGTCTTTTATTTCAATAAGCAAACCTTCCTTGTTTGCAACAACCATATCCATTTTATTTACAAATATAAAGGTAGGAATGTTATATTGCTGAAGAATTTTCCAAAGAGATGCGGTGTGGCTTTGTATGCCGTCTGATGCACTGATAAGCAAAACGGCATAGTCAAGGACGCTGAGAGCCCTTTCGGTCTCGGCTGAAAAATCCACGTGCCCGGGAGTGTCAAGCAACGTAAAATCTGTTTCTCCATAAGAAAATGTTGCCTGTTTGGAAAAAATGGTAATTCCTCGGCTGCGTTCTATTTCATTTGTATCAAGAAAGGCATCCTTGCGGTCAACTCTGCCAAGAGTGCGTATTTCGCCGGTAAGGTAGAGTATTGCCTCGGATAAAGTGGTTTTTCCTGAGTCAACGTGAGCAAGAACACCGATTGCCAATCTTTTTTTCATAGTTGTACTCCACGATATATAGTTATTAAAATATATTATAATCAATGCCGTTTCCACGACTATGATTATACCAATCAATATCTTGTATGTCAATATCTGATTTGGTTGACAAAATATGTAAAAATAAAAGAATTATGTCAAAAGACTGCTAAGTGCGTCAGCACAAGGCTTTGCAGATTGGGGGAAAATGGAAGACGAAAAATGTAATATTTTGGTATTGACAATTGTATGGGGTTAATATATAATAACAATATCTAGCATTTTAAACAAAAAATAGTAACAATATATTGTGTTTAAAAAAAGCAACGGGAGGATGACGGCTGTGAAAATTGTCGGACTTATGAAGATGACACTTCTTGATTTTCCCGGATATGTTGCCTGTACTGTGTTTTTGGAAGGCTACTGCAAATCTGGTAAGAAAAATTGCCGAAAATTATGAGTTACCTTATTACACATTATCACCAACCTATTCTGTATGTAAGGACCACGGCTATCTTATCGGCGAGCAGGCTAAGTGACCCATTTGTGGCGGTAAGACCGAAGTTTACAGCCGTATTACCGGATACTACCGTTCTGTAAGCAACTGGAATGACGGTAAATCTCAGGAGCATAAGGACAGAAAGTTATACGATGTTGAAAATTCTGTTCTTAAAAGGAATGGAGTTGCCAAAACTGAACAGACAGACTGTGGTTGTGATACGGATGTAATGCTGTTTACAACCAAAACCTGCCCTAACTGCAAAGCGGCAAAGGCTGTTTTAGACAAGAGCGGAATTGGTTATACTGTTATTGATGCCGAAGAAAGCGTTGATATGACAAAAGACTTTGGCGTACGACAGGCACCCACCCTGATTGTTAAATCGGGTGATGCGTTTGACAGATTTGCCGGAGTTTTGGAAATCAGAAGGTATATTGAAAGCACAAGGTAATTAAATTTAAGGGACTGTTTAAAAACTGTGTTTTTAAACAGTCTTCCATTTAGGGATAGGTAAAATTGATTCAGAACACACAAACCGAACCAAAGTCACGGCTTTGGGATACCCGAAGGTGTACTTGTGTACACCGAGAGGTGAGGTTTGTGCGTAGCAAAAAGACTTTAAAAGCAGAAAAATCATATGTTTATGCGATTTTTCAACATTTATAATAGCGTTTTAGCACTAATTCACAGTAAATATTTTTTAAATTTCTCGTCTTTTTGCGGTCGGAACAATTTTAACATCTCTTTATTGATTGGAGATGAAAAATTATGTATGATATCATTATAATCGGCGGCGGACCTGCAGGGCTTACTGCGGCACTTTATGCTCTTCGGGCAGAAAAGTCAGTAGTAGTTATTGAAAAGTTGGGTCTTGGTGGACAGATTGCCCTGTCAAGCGAGGTAGAAAACTTTCCCGGCACACCAAAGATGAGCGGTGCAGATTTTGCCGCAAATCTTGCATCTCAGGTTGAATCTCTGGGCGGCAGAATTGAATATGAAGAGGTTGTTGAAATCATCGACGGAAGTCCCAAAACTGTTGTTACAGACCTTGACAGATATGAAGGAAGATGCATTATAATTGCAACGGGTGTTAAAAACCGCCGTCTTGGTGCCGATGGCGAAGATGAACTTGTCGGCAAAGGAATTTCGTTCTGTGCGGTTTGTGACGGCTCGTTTTATAAGAAAAAGACAGTTGCGGTTATCGGTGGCGGAAATACTGCGGTTGAGGATGCTATTTACCTTTCAGATATTGCAGAAAAAGTATATATTGTGCATCGTCGTGACGAATTCCGTGCAGAAGGTCGTCTTGTGCGGGCACTAAATGCAAAAGAAAATATAGAGTGTGTGCTTGATTGCACTGTTGAAAGGTTTATAAACGACGGCAGACTCCGCGGAGTTGAGGTTGTCAACGTAAAGAGTGGCGAAAGAAGAACACTTGATGTAGATGGTGCCTTTGTGGCGGTTGGACAAATCCCTCAATGCGAAATTTTTAAAGGAATTATAAACCTTACAGACGGTGGATATATAGATTCGGGAGAAAATTGCCGCACTAATATAGACGGCATTTTTGTGGCAGGTGATTGTCGCAACAAAACAGTTCGTCAGCTAACAACTGCAGTTGGTGACGGCAGCATTGCAGCTTTAGCGGCTATCGATTATTTGGGCAGTTAATTTGCAAATTTTAATAAATCGGGGTTGTTGCCTGGTGCAACAGCCCCGATTTGTTATTCGATTGTTTTTCCTAAGAATGTTGCTGCAGACTCTGCCAGCTTTTGCTCCAGTTCGCCAAAGTTATCCTTTTCGGGGGATGAGAGGAACATTACTGTTCCTATTGCGTCACCGTCGTATATAATAGGGGCGGCAATGCCTGCCATAAAGGTATCGTTGCCGTCGGATACAGATATGTTCTTTGCTCCGTTTTTAAGAACATAGGTGCTTTTTTCTGACATTACCTTTTCTATATCATCGGAAATTTTTTTGTTCATAAGTTCTTTTTTTGATACCCCTGAAACGGCAATTACTGTGTCTTTATCGGATATACAGGCAGGGATGCCTGCGGTATGGGCAAGAGCCTCGGCATACTGGCTTGCAAACTCGCCAAGCTCGCCAATGGGC
The DNA here is from genome assembly GCA_045645905.1 of Clostridia bacterium. Classification (GTDB taxonomy): domain Bacteria; phylum Bacillota; class Clostridia; order Monoglobales; family Monoglobaceae; genus SIG440. Next base: position 1,391 of record JAZRJT010000027.1, on the reverse strand, counting down.
GAATATTTTTTGAAGATAACAGTACCGTCGCTTTCGGTATAAATTTCCAACGGGTCGCCCTCGCGGATACGCATAGTGCGTCTGATTTCCTTTGGAATTACAACTCTGCCAAGGTCGTCAATTCTTCTTACTATTCCTGTTGCTTTCATATAATAAATTGCTCCTTCTGTTTGATTTTACACTGCTATTTTGTGCAATCAAGGAATTTTTATGTAAAGAAAAATATGGGAAAGTTATTGTTAAAAAATTAAAAACAGCCGAATATATATCCGGCTGTTTTTGGTGTAGAATTTTTAAACTTATTTGAAACATCCGTAAAAGACATTTCCGTGGTATGTGTTCGGTAATTCAAAATAAAACTATTTTGCTTCAAGACCGAAACGTTTTCTGAATTTGTCAACACGTCCGCCTGTGTCAACCAACTTCTGCTTACCGGTATAGAAAGGATGGCAAGCTGAGCAAATTTCGATAGAAACATTCTCTTTAGTAGAACCTGTTTCGATAACATTTCCACAAGCACACTTGATAGTTGTTTCTTTATAATCGGGATGTATTCCTGCTTTCATCTATATTTCACCTCTTTCTTTAGAGTTGTTAGCTAAATCAGCATTGTCCATTATATCATAAGCTGTTTATAAATGCAAGCATTTTTTAAAAAAATTTTATTTTTTTAAAAAATTCAGAGATTTTGTTTTTTGCGGCTGGTCTTTTTTCTGTATTCCATAGGTGACATATTTTGTGTTTAATATAAATCATTTTAACACGCAAAAACAAAGATGACAATAATTTAAAAAACAAATATTTGCATCTTTATACAAATTACTTCCACTGACAAGTGATTAATCCGTTGTCTTCCAATATGATTTTTGTGCCGTAAGGCTCGCACATACGGGCTAAATATTTTGCAATTTCGGGATTATAGCTTCTGCGGGGCAGACCGGTTTCGGATTTATGTCCGTCCATATTCATCTCAATGGGCATCAGGATAAGCTTTTCAAGCTTGGAGCCGTTTGTTTCCCAATATGGAATTACCGAGCGAAACATACGCGGGTCGGTCATAAGTCCTATTGTAAAATCTTTGGAGCGTTTTTTGAGTAGCTCGTGCACTGTCGATTCGGATGTCAGACCGTGTTTTTTGAAAAAATCCTCGGGGGCAAACTCGACATTATAAAGCTGAAGAGCAAAATCGCCCAGCGAATAGAAAATGGGGCGCTCTTTGTAGATTTCAACCGGCCGCAAAAGATGCGGGCCGTGGCCAATGACAGCATGCGCGCCGGCGTCAATGCAGCGGTGAGCAAATTCCTGCAGGAAATCGGCCGGATTTTCCTTCTTGTCGCCGGAAATCTCGTGGGAATGAATAGACACCAGAATGACGTCCGACTGCATCTGCG
>JAZRJT010000026.1:0-9902 GCA_045645905.1 Clostridia bacterium | reverse complement strand
ATGAGGGCGCCCTTGACATGCCTATGCTTTTATGCTATATATGAACTGAGGGATGAAACCCATAAAAATGGATTTCATCCCTCGAAAATCACTTAAATTATATTATCATTTTGGAGTTTACACAAAATCAGGGAAATACCCTATCATTAAGTTGTTAAGTGTCTTCATTTAAATCCTCTAAATCTTCGCCATCGGGAAATTCTTTTTCACACATATCAAGATACATTTCTTCTGCATCTTGTTGTACTTTTTGCAGTTTTTCAATTGTTTCTGTTATTTCGTTAAATAGTTTGTGATATAGTTTTTCATAATTTGGCATAATATTGTCTCCTTTATAAATAAAAAGTGCGACAACTGAAGTTGCCGCACAAAAAACGCAAACTCCAGTAGTCGCGAAACCAATTTATACAGAATGAGATATACACACACTGATAAATGGAATTTGCATTTTTATCAAATTCAAATATCAGTATGCGCAAAAATGAGAATGTTATCCCGAAAGAAAATATACCTCATTATTGTATAAGCTATTAAATTGGTTTCGCAAAACTATTTTATCACAATTTTCAATTAAAATCAAGTACTTAACCTAACATTACATCAAGCAGCATCATTGTTGCAAAGCCTGCTATGATTCCGGTGGTGGAAAGATAGGGCTGTTCTGTCTGATTTCTTTGACATTCGGGAATCAGTTCATGTACAGCCACTAAAATCATTGCACCTGCAGCAAATGAAAGGGCATACGGTAAAATTTTTTCGACATAGACAACAAGTAAAGCACCCATTACGCCGGCAATGGGTTCAACCATTCCCGATGCCTGACCGTAGAAAAAGCTCTTTTTTCTGGAAAAGCCTTCGCGGCGCAAGGGGAGGGAAACAGCCGCACCCTCGGGGAAGTTTTGCAGGCCGATTCCAATTGCAATTGTAATTGCACCCATCAGACTTTCTGCACTGAAACCCACATTTTGCAAAACACCAAATGCCACGCCAACAGCCAATCCTTCGGGGATATTATGAAGTGTTATTGACAGAATAAGCATAATGATACGGTTGAGTCCAGGGGTGTTGCTGACCGTTCTTCGTGCAAAGGAAACGGCTTTATCGGATGCCCACATAAAGACAGCACCAAACAAAAAGCCTGTTGTTGCTACAAAATATGAAGGCAAAACGGATGTTTCTTCTGCTCTTTCAATAGCAGGCTGTAGAAGAGACCAGAAGCTTGCCGCTATCATAACTCCCGAGGCAAAACCCAACATAATATTCAAAACTTTTGGATTGGGAGATTTAAAAAAGGCAACTGTCGCGGCACCCAGAGCGGTTATAAACCATGTGCCCAGAGTGGCAATCAGTGCCATTAAAACAAAATCATTCATATAGCACCTCCTGTAGTCAGTATATTTTATAAAATTAAATCTGTGAAATAAGTCAAAATATAAAATTTTTTGTTTAAGCATAACAGATATTGAATATACTAATCTTGAAAGGGAAAATGAAGAATAACAATACAACGGAGGAGAATAAAATGGCAAAACAGGGAATGAAACGAATAGAACGAACACACACAAAGCCAAGGAATGAAGCAGCGGCGGTTCCTGAAATTCAAGGTAAGGCTAAACATGGCAAAGACCATGTAAATCCTATAATTGCAGGAACCAAAGCTCCGTCACAAAAGGTTTATCACAGCAAGCCACATTCGGTAGAAAGGCCAATATCAGAGGCTTATCCTGCGATTGATACTGATTTAGCAAGGGATAATCTTGAAAATGATTTACCGGCAGCAGAATTTAATGATTTATAAACAAACGGGTCATAGTATGACTCGTTTGTTGTGTTATTGTATTGTGTTTTGAACAAACCTCACCTCTCGACGTACTTTTGTACGCCGTCGGGTACCCTTTACGGGTTCGGTTTGCCTAATCTGCACTATTTTCCGTTCTACGCAAAAGGAGCTGCAGCAAAATGCTACAGCCCCCACTTTATTGATAATTGAAAGTATTTTACATTGTTTCTACAGCTTCTGCTTCTTTTAAGATAACAGCTTTATCTTTATTTGCAGCGGTTAAAACAAACTGCATAGCAACTGTAACGAAAACCATCATAGCTGCAAATATCAAAAATGCAAGCTTGTAATCGCCGAAAATATCATAAAAACCATTTCCTATAGGAGCGCCAATAGCATACCCTGCATAGTTTGCAGATACGAAAACACCGATAAATCTGCTAAAGTCCTTGTTGCCGAAAAGCTCTGTTACAATTAAAGAGAGCATAACGGTTTCTAAGGGGAGTGCAAACGAGCTTAAAACGCTTCTTATAAAAGCGATAACGTGTCCTGTCGGCGTATTTGTAAGTATAACAAGACCGAATACTGACAAAAACGAACAAGTGTAGCATATGTTCATAGAAATACGTAATCCGAATCTGTCGTACAAATATCCTACGCTGAATTTTGAAAACGTAAGCACGATACTTCCGGTGCTTGTGATGAGTGCAACTAGGTTCATATTTATTCCGAGGTCGTACATATGGGGAACGGCAATCTGACTGAGTCCGTGAAGAGCCATGCCTGTTAAAGCTACACACAATAATGATATGTAAAAATATGGCTTTTTAACGGCAGACCTATAATCAATTCCAATCCAACCGGTTCCGCGTGCTTTTTTGCTTTTTGCTTCAACAACAGTTTTAGATTTATCGTCTTTTTCCGGATTTTCGCGGTAGAAAAATATTACAAGAAGCATTACAATCAGCAAAATGAGTGTAACTAAAAGGTAAGATGTTCTGTATCCGAACGGATTATTTTCCTGAAAAATTATAGGTGTTAATATCTGTACGGCGATAGCACCGCCTATGCCGTTTGCAGAAAGGATTGCACCTGTTACGGTACCTTTGTTTTTTGTACACCATTTGTTTACGATGGTACTTACCATAGTTGTACTTGTCCACGAAAGTCCCAAGCCGAGCAAAACACTGGCAAAATAGAATAAATATAAGCTACTTGCGTATGCTCTGATGAGGGCAAAAGCTATCAAGCATACAAAACCGGCACAAATAAGCTTCTTTGTGCCGAATTTATACACAAGTCTGCCGAAGTAAAGATTTATAATTGTTGTAGTTATAAATCGTATCGTATCGGTAATAGAAAAGGCGCTTCTGGGGATATTAAGAGCTTCGGTTATTGCTGTTAGGTAGAGTGCACCACCGCTTGAACAAAGTCCAAGACTGGTCGCAACTATCAAAAAAGAAATACCGATAATTACCCAGCTGTAATCAAATTTCGTTTTTTTAAACATTTTTTTCATTGCCATTCACTCCAAATTTAATTTCGCATTCAATTATAGCACAAAAAAACAAAATGTATATGGAAAAAACGAAACAATATGGAACTCTTGAAACTAAATTTTCGTAATCTGTTGATGTTGATTTTTTTTTGTGTTATAATGAGTTTGCAAAGCAAACTCAATTCATAGCCCTTCTTGTGTAAAGGAGGGTGGCACGCAAAGCGTGACGGGAGGATTGTTAAAGAGAAAAACAAACCCTCAGTCAGCTTTGCTGACAGCTTCCCTTACACAGTGGAGCCTTATATAACTGGCATCTGATTTATACATTAATTTTATAATAAGCTAAAAAATCTGATTTAGAGGATGAAGAATAAATGAAAGAACAAATTTATACAATACCCATAAATGAGGCGTTGGAGCAGGAGGAGTTTTGCCCGTTTTGTTATATGAAGAAAAAACTGGAGGAGGATGCGGTAGCTTATACTCTTGGTCCTGCTATGATGGAGCCTGAGTTCAGAATCTTCACCAACGAGCGTGGCTTTTGCCAACGGCATATGCGTGACCTTCAGGCACAGCGCAATGCTCTGTCATTGACGCTTGTTATGGAAACTCATATTGACAGCATAAAGTCTGTAATGGAGAAGGTCTTGACGTCCGAAAAGAAAGCCCGCTTCAAAAAAGAAAAGGGAAAGAATGAAATTTTTGCGGAGGAGATGCACAGAATTTCATCCTCTTGTGCGGTGTGCGAACGAATTGAACGCACATTTTCGGGATACCTTGATACCTTTATTTTTATGCTGAAAAAGGAAAAGGACTTTATCGAAAGAGTTCTTGCTACCGAGGGCTTTTGTATGGAGCATTTTGCAAATCTTGTGCAGGCGGCGAATAAAAAACTTTCGGATGCGGAATTTGAAAAATATTTTGTTCCAATAATCAAGCATCAGAAGGCTCGTCTTGAAAAACAGCACGAACATATTAAAAAGTTTGCCGAGAGCTTTGACTATCGTAATGCCGGGAAAAAGCTTGAGGTACCACGAGATACGTTGATTAAAAGCGGCTATTTGCTGAACGGAGTATTTGAGCCGAAAGAGAAATAAGAAAGGATGAACAGTCTATGAAAACAGTTATAGCAATTGATTCATTAAAGGGAAGTTTGTCATCTATAGAGGCAGGCAATGCAATTATGGAGGGAATAAAGCGTGCCGACCCGGAGGCAGAAGTTGTTGTTCGTCCGCTTGCTGATGGTGGCGAGGGAACAACAGAGACGTTGGTTTCAGGTCTGGGAGGCAGACTTGAAAAGATTACGGTTACAGGCCCGCTAGGAAAGCCTACAACCTCTGAATACGGCATCATAGAGGAGAGTCAAACTGCAATAATGGAAATGGCAACGGCGGCAGGTATAACTCTTGTTGCAGATAGTGAGCGTAATCCTCTTAACACAACCACCTTTGGCGTAGGCGAAATGATAGCCGATGCGGTGGAAAAAGGTTGCCGCAATTTCATAATAGGTATTGGCGGCAGTGCAACAAACGATGGCGGATTGGGAATGCTTTCTGCTCTTGGCTTTGGTTTCCTTGATAAAGAGGGAAAACCTGTTGAAATATATGGCAGAGGGCTTGAAAACGTGGCAGAAATCACTACTGAAGGAGTTCTCTCCAAATTAAGTGAATGCAGTTTTAGCATAGCCTGTGACGTTACAAATCCGCTTTGCGGAGATAAGGGATGCAGTGTGGTATACGGCCCACAAAAGGGAGCTACGCCTGAAATTGTTGCAATAATGGATGCTTGGCTGAAAAATTATGCTGAGATTGCAAAGCAGACCTTTGATAAGGTTGACCCAGACTATCCCGGAGCGGGTGCGGCAGGTGGACTTGGCTTTGCCTTTATGACATTCTTAGGCGGTATATTGGAGCCGGGAATTGATTTGATTTTAAATAAAACCAACCTTGAGGAATATATAAAAGATGCAGATGTGGTGGTAACGGGTGAGGGCAGACTTGATTTTCAAACTGCAATGGGCAAGGCACCTGTTGGAGTTGCAAAATTGGCGAAGAAGTATAACAAAATGGTTGTTGCTTTTGCAGGTGCGGTTACCCGTGATGCAACCGAATGTAATAAAAATGGCATTGACGCATTCTTTCCTATTTTACGTGAAATTTGCACGTTGGATAGGGCGATGGAAAAGGAATATGCGACTGAAAATCTTTCGGCAACGGCAGAGCAAGTATTCAGGATTATTAGTAAGTCATAGAAAGTCTAATTAAAGAATTCCTAAATTTATGTAAGTTAGTGTAAAGGCAGGTGTTAAAACTGGAGTTTAAATTAAAAAACTTTAAAACACAGCTAGCGGTTTCAAGGATTGCAAACATTCACTATTTTGAATTTGTCAGCAAATACCATACAGTAGACGATTATCACAACTTTTGTGAGCTTTTATATGTTGATAACGGCTCGGTTATGGTAAAAAGCGAGAATTATTCGGGCACAGTTACAAATAATCAGCTTATAATTCACCGACCAAACGAGGTGCATTCTTTAAGCTGTTATGAGGATGTGGCGCCAAATGTAATTATTATTGGTTTTGAGTGCCCTTGTGATGCTATTGAACCATTTGCAACAAGTCCGGTGACGTTATCTGCCGACCATAAAAAGATGCTTGCTGAAATTATGAAGGAGGGTATGAACACTTACGAGCCCCCATATGATGCAATCACGATGGATATGACCAAACGAAAAAATCCAATATTTGGCTCAGACCAGATGCTTAAAATCAAGCTGGAAGCCTTTTTGATTACTTTGGTACGTGATTTTATAAGTCTTGATAACAAACTCAGCGGTGAGGAAACTGAGGATGGAAAAACCTCCATTGTGCATCAGTATATATGTGAGCATTATACTGAAAAAATTCAGCTTGAAAATTTATGCTTTTTATTTGGAACAAACAAAACCACACTATGCCGTAATTTTAAGAGGATTTACGGTCAAACAGTTACGGGATATATTAATATGCTGAAGGAGAAGGAGGCAAAGCGTCTTCTTCGTGAAAATGTACTTTCCATTACTGAGATTTCGGAAAAATTAGGATTTAGCTCCATTCACTACTTTTGCAGATTTTTCAAAAAATCAACGGGACAAAGCCCGAAGGAGTACATAAAATCGATACGGTCTAAACTTAACATATAAACAGCAATGTATAAAACATACTTTGCGTATGCATATTGGATGATTTTTTTGACCCTCTCTTAACACGAACTTTGTCAAATGATGTAGGAAAAGCCCCCCTGCCTAAAGGGAGGGGAACCACCGAAGGTGGTGGAAAACAGTGCCCCGACTTGGCTCCCTTGCCTAAAGGGAGCTGACAAGCCTAAGGCTTGGCTGAGGGATTCATAAAAGGGGAGAGGACCACAAAGTGGCGAGGGAATTCAATATGGATAGAAAGCATAACACAAAATTAACAACTAATGCAAGAAATTTGCGTAAGAATATGACAAAAGAAGAACGACATCTATGGTATGATTTTTTGAAAAGTTATCCCATTAGATTTTTAAGGCAAAAAGTAATTGATAATTACATTGTCGATTTTTATTGTCATAGTGCAAGGTTAATTATCGAACTTGATGGTTCGCAACATTATGAAAAAAGGTTTGTTAAACGATAAAATCAGGACAGAAAAAATTGAGAAAAGAAACTTGACCGTTATTAGAATACCTAATAATGAGGTAACTAGAAACTTTGAGGGAGTTTGTCAGTATATCGATGTTACTGTAAAAGACCTCCCTACGTCAGCCTAAGGCTGACACCTCCCATGAATCCTCCAGTCAACTTCGTCGACAGCCCCCTTTAGGCAAGGGAGACTTTGAAAGGAAGTGCGTAAATGAAAGTAAAGCATATCTTGGTAAATATTTTGCCGTTACCATTATGGCTAGTTTATTATTTATTTACAATTTCAAACAAAGAGTTATTTATGATGCCTTTTGATGAAAACGTTTCTTTGATAATTATTGTGGCTTTCACTGTATATAAGCTCTTTTCTAAAAGAGTTCTCGACTTTTTGAAAAGATATTTAATAGAAATCAGTTCTCTTACGATATTATTGGTCACTGTTCTTGTAACATAACACAAATCAGAACTAAAAGGATTTGCATACAATAATAAAATATATATACAGCATTTAATTGACAAGATTAGCAAGTTATTATATAATAATTAAAACTAGGTTGCTTTTTAATCTAAACTATTATTAAATTTCCAAGGGGGCTATGTTATGCAACTAATTAATATGTTTCACGACCAAATTGAAGATGCTGTAAAAAGAAAGGTACCATTTATCATCCCTATAGGTACTATTGAATATCATGCACATCACGCATCTTGCGGAACAGATACCATGGTAGTAAACGGATGTCTTCGTGAACTTGAGAAAGAAAAAGAAGTAGTGATTTGCCCGCCTATCTGGTATGGTGTTGCGTCATATGCTGTATGTGCTCCAAAACCTGACCATATACATGTTGACGAAGATACATATGCACAATACTTATATTGCGTTCTTAAATCAATGATTGCCGGCGGTATAAAAAACATCTATCTCGTTCCCCATCATCAAACAGAAGGTGCAGGCCTTATGCCTATGACTATCGCGTGTCACAAGGCGGCAAAAAAAGTTACAATGGAATATATGGAAGAAACTCTCGGTCAAGGTTGGTGGGGCAGCGATTCTTATGCTGATTATTATGAAAACCTTGGCGGCGGAGAAGACCCGTTCTCATACATTAAGGTTATTCCTCTTATCGGTGCTGATGCACAGATAAAATGCGGTGGTTTCGACCATGCCGGCAAATGGGAAACCAGCTTAATGATGGGCACTTATCCCGAAAATGTTGATTTAAGTCGTTGTGCCCAAAATACCGAATGGTTTGCAGAAAGTGCAAAAGAAGCATCAGAAGAAACCGGAAAACACATGGTTGAGTGTACTCTTGAATGGCTTCGTGATGCAATAAACTAATATAATAAACCAAAACATCCACCTGATTATGTGTTTCAGGTGGATGTTTTTCGGTATGACGTGCATATCAATGCTCTGTGGTGAAAGTCCACCGAGGCGTAGTTACCGGCGAACTCAAAAGCGACTTGCAAAATTCACATCGTGAGGTGTGGGATAGAATAAGCAATAACGAAATCGTAGCCCTAACTGACAGAAACTTAATAATAAGGCGTATTTGGCGGATAAGCTGACCGAAAGCAACGAAATCCAAAAGAACCGTAACCCAAATGCGTAGATTAAGAGGGTAGACGAGGAAAGAACATTGGTTTATCCCGTGAGGTCTCATAGGCAGAGAAATCTGTAGTAACAACGAACTATGAGAAGACAGCAGAGGTCCATAGTAGCGAAGAAATTCGGTAAGGACTGAACAATTCAAAGCGTCAATTTGGAATGTATGTTTAAAACCGGAACCTGACAAGATGTGAAACCTAAGCGTATTTGAGGGGAAACATCACAACATACGGCAATCTGTTTGAAAGCGGAAAGGTGAAGAGACGGAATATGTCAGAAATGCTTGAAAAGATACTTAGAGTGGACAAAATATCAAGCTCGCATACAAACGAGTATATGCCAACAAAGGAGCAGGCCGCGTTGACGGCATCACAATCAATGAGCTTGAAGAATATATGCAAGAGCATTGGAAGGGTATCAAAGAACAAATCCGAGAAAGAAAGTACAAGCCACAACCGGTATTAAGGGTAGAAATACCCAAACTAAATGGTGGAGTACGAAAACTCGGTATCCCCACAGTAATTGACAGAGTGATTGAACAAGCAATAATTAAGTTACTTGAATACTTCAATGACGGATATGTAATGAAAGCAAAACTTTATAGTATTGAAGAACATTTGAGAACAATGATAAGGGTGATAATATGGAAACAATGGAAAATGGCCAAGAAAAGAGAATGGGGACTGCTGAAACGCGGAGTTGAAAAATGGATAGCCCACAAGGTTGCAAATTGGGGAAACCATTATATTTGTCGCAACAAAATACGTGGTTAAAAGAGCAATTTCAAAAGAAATACTGACTAAGCGAGGCTTAATCAGTATTTCGGACTACTACCAAAAGGTAGCACTATTTAACTTTGAATTGACCCGCCGTGTGCCGAATGGCATGCACGGTGGCGTGAGAGGGCGATTAATTTCGCCCTACTCGATCAAAAGGCAGAAACACACATAGACAAACAAAGCGTCATTGCTCCGACCGCCGCCTGCGGCAAGCGGTAGAGTTGTTTTGTTCAGCTTGCTATCGGTCTTTTTTCATACCCATATAAAATGTGTCGCGGCTTGCTGGTTTGTTCTGAATTGAGTCAAGCGCTTCAGCGAACTGAGCATTGCAAGTAAAATGCTACTAAGTGTGAAAATATGGGGCTTTGTGGACTTTGGAAATGAGCTTTAAAAAATGACTTACTTGCCGACTAATTTTGAAATGGAACTTACTAATTTAAGTAATTGCACAATTCTTTTGAAAGAATAACCAAAAATTTGAAAAAGCATTGTTTATTTATTTAAATTGTGATATAATTAATTTTGTATAGAACAATAGTAACTTAAAGAAAAATTAAGCTTACACAGGGAGGA
>JAZRJT010000025.1:0-35758 GCA_045645905.1 Clostridia bacterium | reverse complement strand
CTTTGCCGCATTTACATATGGAGTATACCACTCACCTGTGCTTGTACTCTTTATCTCACACTGTAAATAAACCGCGAGAGTTTTTATAGCCTCCGCTCTTGTAACAGAAGATTCTGGTGCAAAGCTACCGTCAGGATAGCCGTTGAGCCATTCCTTTTGCGAACATAAATTTATATCTTTGTATCCCCAAAAATCTTTTGATACATCGCTATAAACAGTTGTATTTTCTTCTGCCGCATACATCGGACACACTGATAAAACCATTAGCGACACGAGAGCTAAGCAAAGTAATTTTTTTAAAAGCATTCTCATAAAAACTCCCCCTTTATTTTAATATTATTAATATAACACAATGCCGTGATATAATCAAATACAAATATTATTATAGTTAATATAAGTAAGATGTTATGATAATGCGTGCAAAAACAGGCACGTCCCCAAATATTCTCAATTAAAGAGAATTTTAATTATTTTTAAGACGCTCTTGTTCATTGTGTATTGCTTGAATAAGCGACTTTGCAACTTTTTGAGCCTGTTCTTTTTGTGAAGCAGAATAACAAAACCTTATTTCTTCTAGCTTATTACAGACGTTATGTTGCTCCTTTTCTAATGTATTTTTGCATTGATTTGGCAAAATAATAGTTTCGATTCTGTATTGAAATTCTTCTATGCTAAAATCGTTATTTATAAATTGTTCACAAAGTTTAATTAACTCAATAAATTTTTCCATTACTAATCTCTCCTTTATTGATACGTTATTATGGTTACAACAGCACCTTCAGGATTGACAATTACTTTTACAGTTCCTAGTTTGTGAACAAAATTGCCAGTTTCAGGTTGAAAAACTCCCTCGGTAGAATTAATGATATCCTCTACATATTGTGGAGCAATGCTTCTCCCATAATCCTTACTATTTAATCCTTGATAAACATTGGGGCCAAAGCGGTTTCCGCTGGGCTGCATTCTGTTTACAGCATGCTCTGAATACAATCTGTTACCAATTTTAGCATATGTTTGACCATTATAATTAACTTTTTTCATAATTCTGCCAACTATTCCAGGGTAATTTGTTTAGTGATTTTGCAGTCTCCCCCGCATCATCCCCATATTTTGCGGCAAATTTTAATGAATCTGTAATTTCATCGGTATATTTTACCGCACCGACTCCAGGGAAAAGTGCAAAAACATCCATTATAGTTTGAAATGCGTGTTCAGGAGTCATCTTAAAGTACGTTATGTCATACAACAAATCACGAATATCCATCGGCAAGTCAAGCCCCAAAAGTCCCAATGCAACCTGACCCAAAGCTCCCAACAGATTGCTGCCTTCTGCAAAGTTTCCTAAAAACATTTGTTTTAATGAGGTTGCCAAATAATCAAATGCATTTATGCTTTTTTCATCTTCGTTATCTTTTCCTATGACAAATATCGCATTACCGCTATCGTCCAATACCTCGGCAGTACAGTCGCAGTTTGGGTGCAGAGGTATAAAGTTTTCGCATAATAGGGACGTGCCTAAATTTGCACCTTTTTACCCTGAAACTTTTTGAAATTGTGCAAAAACTGGTACGTCCCCAACATTATTTAGACTCATTACCTTCATTTAATAATTCCACAAACAATCCATTATCTAAAATCTTTTGCTTTGTCGCATCTTCCAGTTTAGCACCTCTTATGTACATATAATAATCATAACCAAATTCAATTTTAAAATCACCTGTATCAGTTAAAAGACTACTCCATATAACTTCTCGTAAAGATAATCTTGTTGCAATTTCTATTTCACATAAACCTAGACAGCAATTATTGTTCATCTTGTTTAAGAAAACCTTTTCTTCTGGCAAAAAAATAAACTCTTCTACATCATCATTTTTTTCCAAATTACAAATTACCATTTGGGAAATACCTTTTTCTTTCAGAATAATTTTTACCGCTTCTACATAAGCATCTTCTATTTGTTTATACTTAAGGGTAGTAAGAATACCATTATCATACGTTTTCCCTATATCACTAATTGACGTCCAATCTTCCGCTTTATAACAACCTTTTTCATCCCTAAACTCAGGGTTGTATTTTGTAATACGATAATAACTCATATTAATCTCCTATCCTTTTTAAATTCTTATCATATGTTCCCAATCTGCTTCTTTTACTTCCTAAATCTTTAATTGAATTTGCCATTTTCCATACACCTCCAATATGCCCATCTATATCCGGAGTAATATATTTATTCGCTTTTTTAAATATTGGTTGTCCGTGAGAAAATTGCCCTGTAGGTTCAAATCCCAATGCTTTTGCTGCTTCGATAGCCTCTTTGGTTGTCATCGGTCTAATGTTCTTTGATGCATTATATATCTTTTTACTATCTTTTATTAAACCCCCCGCATCATCCCCATATTTTGCGGTGAGCTTTAAGGTGTCTGTAATTTCATCCGTGTATTTTACCGCGCCGACCCCTGGTAAAAGGGCAAAAATATCCATTATAGTTTGAAATGTGTGTTCGGGCGTTAACTTAAAATTTGTTATGTCATACAACAAATCACGAATATCCATCGGCAAGTCAAGCCCCAAAAGCCCCAATGCAACCTGACCCAAAGTTCCCAACAGATTGCTGCCTTCTGCAAAGTTTCCTAAAAACATTTGCTTTAATGAGGTTGCCAAATAATCAAATGCATCTGTGCTTTTTTCGTCTTCGGTTTCGTCTGCGTTATCATTCTCTATAACAAATACCGCATTACCCGCCTCGTCCAATACCTCGGCAGAGCAGTCGCAGTTTGGGTGCAGAGGTATAAAGTTTTTGCCACTCTCTGCCTCACTGATTGCAAAAATCTTGCCGTCTAAACTGGTGCAATCCTTGCAAGTGTCACCATTTGTCCTGAGCCGATAACGAGTGTAGCCTTTGTCCTGATAATCCCATAGTACCATATATTGCGGCATCTGTCCAGCACTCTCTTTTAACAGTCTGCTTAAATAGTTCAGGCGCTTGGATAAGATATTCTGCATATGGGATATAACTGATTTTGCATCCCTGCCTTGCAATATTTGTGAATCTAACTCACGAAAAACAACATCCAATGTAGTTGTTTTTGACTTTTCTAAATTATCAGCGAATTGCTTTTTAAAGCTACCAGCCCTGTCTCCGTAGTGTGAAAGCTCCTTTAACGTCTTACTGCTAAGACTAAATTCACTGTAAAAGACATTAATCTGCTTTTCAATCTTCCCCTTTAATACATCATAAGGAAAAATCAAATTGTTTCCGACATTGTTTTGCAGACCTGTATCAAGAAATTTTCTGTCCGGCAAAAGAATATTGCTGTTCATTTTATAGACTATGTTATCTGTACTGTTTGCTATGAATACACTGTATGTATACGCAATCTCATCAGCAATAGATTTTTGCAAAGCTTCTGCCATTTTTTCAAATTGACCTTCGTTCATTTAAACATCCTTTCATCCTTTTTGATTAAATTATAATCTATACAAACAGGACAAAACGGACAAGTTTATTCTGCTTTAATAAACTTTTGTTCTTGATTTTCGCTTTTGTTTGTGATATACTTATACTTGCGACAAATTACAACTGAATAATTTGCTCAGTGATGGGCCATGCTATGTAAAAAGCGTGGCTCTGATATAATCTTCCTTCGCTGGGCGGTTGTGATTTGTCGCAAAATCAGGTCAGAGTAACACGTTTTTTGGATGTGTTGCTTTGGCAACACATCTTTTTTTATGCAAAGGGGATATTATATATGCCGGATTATGAAAAGCTATATCACAAGCTGTTTAATGAAATTACCGAAACTATTGATAAACTTCAAAAAGTACAGGAAGATGCAGAAGAAATGTATCTTGATATGTGTGAAGAAGAATTCCCAAATGGCGAGGATTTAGAAGATTTTAATTAACCAAAAGAGCCGACACAGATTTTTCTGTGTCGGGTCTTGTCTGCATTTTTACAATTTTGCTCTTATAATCTTTCCGCTTGTAGTCTTGGGAAGCTCGTCACGGAATACCACGATTCTGGGGTATTTGTAAGGAGCGGTGTGTTCTTTAACGTAGGTCTGAATTTCCTTTTTCAGTTCTTCACTGGGGGTTGTGTCTTTGGTAAGCACTATACTCGCCTTTACAACCTGACCGCGAACATCATCCGGCTCGGCTGATACACCACATTCAAGAACATAAGGAAGCTCCATAATAACACTTTCAATCTCGAAGGGTCCTATACGATATCCTGATGACTTAATAACGTCATCAATACGGCTTACATAGAAGTAGAAGCCATCCTCGTCCTTATATGCAACGTCGCCTGTGTGATAAAGGCCGTCGTGCCATACCTCAGCGGTTTTTTCTTCGTCACGGTAGTAGCCCTTAAACAATCCGCAGGGAACACGCTCGGAGGTTCTGATTACGATTTCGCCGTTTTCACCAACACCAACGCTGTTGCCATCGGGGTCAACAATATCCACATCATAAAGGGGAACAGGCTTACCCATTGCACCCATTTTGTACTCTCTGCCATAGAGATTACCGATAAGGCAGGTGGTTTCGGTCTGACCAAAGCCTTCCATAATTTTAAGACCTGTCAGCTTTTCAATCTGCTTGAATACTTCGGGATTGAGAGCCTCGCCCGCAGTTGTTGCGTGCTGAACAGATGACATATCATATTTTGAAATGTCTTCTTTCATAAGCATTCTGTACATTGTGGGGGGAGCACAGAAGGTTGTGATTTTGTATTTTTCAAACATAGGCAAAATGTCTGCCGGATCAAATTTGTCAAAATCATAAACAAAGAGTGCCGCCTCGCACAGCCATTGTCCGTATATTTTGCCCCATGCCGCCTTTGCCCAGCCTGTGTCTGAAATTGTCAGATGCAGACCTTCAGGGTCAACGCAGTGCCAGTAATTTGCTGTGTGGAAGTGACCCAAAGGATATTTAAAGCTGTGAAGAGCCATTTTGGGGTTGCCTGTTGTTCCTGACGTGAAGTAAAGGAGCATATCATCATCACCACAGGGTGAATCTGCTTTGCGTTCATATACATCGGGGAACGCTTTATATTCCTCATCGAAATTTCGCCAGCCGTCCTTTGAACCGCCAACAATAATCTTTTCTCTCAAAGTTGTTGCATTTTTTGAACCTGCTTCCGCACGGTCGGCAATGTCATCATCTGCTGTACACAGAATTGCTGAAACACCTGCGGCTTCGTAGCGGTATTCATAGTCGTGTTCCTGAAGCAAAAAGCTTGCGGGAATTGAAACTGCACCAATTTTCTGAAGCGCAAGGGTTGCAATCCAGAACTGATAGTGACGCTTGAGAACCATCATAACCTTGTCACCTTTTTTGATGCCCAAAGACTCGAAATAGTTTGCACAGCGTGCGGATTCTTTCATAAAGTCGGTAAATGTAAAGCGCTTTTCTTCATGGCTCTTTGAAACATAAAGCATTGCCAATTTTTCGGGCTTGCGGCGTGCTATTTCGTCAACAACATCAAATGCAAAGTTGAATTTATCTTCGTTTTTGAAATCAATTGAAACAAGAGCACCATTTTCGTCCTCAGTAGTATCAATAAAGTCGTGATAAACCCTCCTGTATTCCTGATGGGGCTTATATTTGGACTTCATAATACCCTTTTCTGCCTGCTCTGTTTCGGTTCCGTTAAGAACTATGGCATAAAAAACTGTATCCTGCCCTTCAACGGCAATCATTCCGTGAGGAGTTGAACTGTCAAAATAAACTGTGTCTCCGGCATGGAGCACCTCTGTGTGTGCACCAATCTGAATTTTTAATGCACCGCTTACTACAATGTCAAGTTCCTGTCCGGTGTGGGTTGTAAGCTCAATATCTCTCTGTTCTGCCTCGGGGTCATACTTACATTCAACATACAGAGGCTCTGAAACTCTGCCCTTAAATGCCGATGCCAGATTATAATAAACCATACCGTGGGCTTCTTCAATCTTTCTGCCCTCACCCTGACGCGTAACTGTATATGATTTAAGTGTGGAACTGACACCTTCGATAATATCGGTTACACCAACCTTAAACGCAAGCGAACAACGATAAATAAAAGCAAAGCTTAAATCGTGTGTTCCTGCTTCACAGGCAGCATATTCCTCGCGGCTGACGCCCGTAAGCTTTGCCATTGTTTCAACTGAAATTCCGCTTATGTGGCGAAGCTCTTTAATTCGTGCCGCAACCTCACTGATTTTAAAATCAAGACCGGTCATTGTTTCTTCTTTCATATTTTTCCCTCCAAATTTATCTTTGAGAAAAGAAAACGCCTCAAAGATTTGAAATTCTTTGAGACGAGTAATTTACCCGCGGTACCACTCAAATTGCATTATCTTTTGTGATAACACCCCTTCAGGTCCCAAAATCAGACCCTATGCACTAACGTAGCAGACACGGAAAGGTTCTACTTGCCGAAAAATCCGGTGTTCTTCCTTCCTGCTCGGGAGCTACAGCCCTCAAATTCAACCTTCACGGCTTGCACCAACCGCCGTTTCTCTATAAGGTCTACCCTTGGAGCACTCTCCTTCAACGCATTTATATTTAATTACTGCTAAAATAACATAAAAGTCTGTTTTTGTCAATACCTTCGTTGTATCTTTATGGTTTTTCCATTTTTTGTAATCGTTTTGTAACAATGTTGAAACATTTTTGTTAATACGGTTGACAAAAATGCTTTTTTAGTGTATACTAACAATGTATTTGTGTTTTTGCCGCTCATTTGCGGCGACCAAAAATCTACTAGGAATGGAGCGGCACAAAGGAAAAACGCAGTTTTTTGCAATTAATCTGGAGGTAATATTTTGTTAAATTTAAAAAAGTTTTTGGCGATTACACTCGCCTTTGTTATACTCGTATCAACAGCATCCTTTACCGCTTTTGCGGCAGATGGCTCATCGTACGGAATTGTTACGGCATCTCTGCTTAATCTTCGCAAAGACGCAACTACATCTTCTGCAATTTTAAAACAAATTCCAAACGGACATACCGTATCAATAGAAAGCATCAGCTCCGGTTGGGCAAAGGTTACATATAACGGCACAGCAGGTTACGTGTCTGCACAGTATATCAAGGTTATGCAAGGCGAAATGCCCAATCGTTCCGACGCAGTTTCTTCAAAGGGACAGGCAGTGGTTGAGCTTGCAAAGAAGTATCTTGGCACACCTTATGTATACGGCGGTTCAAACCCCGGAGGTTTTGACTGCAGCGGTTTTGTATACTATATATACAAACAGATGGGTGTTACACTTAACCGTGTTGCAGCTGACCAGATGACAAACGGCACCTGGGTTGCAAGCAATAATCTTCAGCCGGGTGACATAGTGGGCTTCACAAACCGCAGCGGTTATGTCAATCATGTTGGTATTTATGCCGGCAATGGTATGATGATACACTCACCTCAGACAGGTGATGTTGTAAAATATGAAAGTATTGTTACAGGAAACTATTCTCTCCGCCTTGTATGCGGCAGACGAATTTTCTAACTTTAAAATGTAAGGGTTGCTTAAAAGGCGTCTTCACATAGGGAGAAATCAATTTGAATTTCAAATTAATCAAAAACCCTTGCAACACTAGATGTTGCAAGGGTTTACTTTATTTATCAAAACAGTTTTACAGCTTGAAACACAGTATTTTGGATGTCGGACAAGTAAAAAACGTAGCAAATCCTGTATGGCTTGGCGAGGCTTTTTCCGCAGTACGGCGCCAAAATACAAGGTTTCAAGTTGGTTTATCCCTATGTGAAGATGCCTAAAGGCAGTCCTTTTTACTACCTTTTTACGGAGGCATAAATAATGAAGAATATACCTATGTTTTCAAAAAAGAAACTGCAGTTTTATATTCTTTCTGTCATCGCACTTATTCTGGCATCCCTGGCAACCAGGACCTTCCCTGAAGGCACACCCGCAACTTCTGAAAATCTTCAGGTGATTTTTGTTGATGTTGCGCAAGGTGACTCCACCTTTATACGCACACCTAATGGCGAAACCTTATTGATTGACGGCGGCGAATACGACACTTACAAAACCCATCTTAAACCCTTCCTTCGCAAGCAAGGCATCAAATCAATTGACACAGCCATTGCCACACACTATCACAGTGATCATATGGGCGGTATTCAGTTACTTGCCGAAGATGGTGGCGTAAAGACTCTTGTTTTACCGGATTACAAAGACACCGATAATTCAAGAAAATATCTTGAAAATGCTGCATATAATACCGACACTCAAGTACAATATGTTTCAGCAGGAGATACTATAGAAACCCACTGTGACGATTTGTCTATTAAAGTTCTTCACCCGTCACGTGGAGGCAGCAAGGGTAACAATTTTCACAACAACAGCTCTCTTGTTCTGCATATAAGCTACGGCAAGACCTCCTTTCTTATAACGGGCGATATTGAAACCCGTGCCGAAAATGAGATTATTGCTAATACAGATATTGAATGTGATGTTTTAAAGGTGCCCCATCACGGGTCATCCACCTCATCCTCTAAGAAATTTATTCAGGCTGCCAACCCCACTTACGGAATAATCTCTGCAGGCAAAGATAATTCCTACGGACATCCGCATGCAGAGACCCTTGACACTTTGGATAACGAAGATATACGTATATATCGCACCGACACAGACGGAAGTATCTCATTTGTTGTGACCACCGATGGTATTGAAGATATTTCCTTCTCAAAACCCTAAAGGAGCCTAAACCATGGAGCCAAAAGACCTTGACAGACAAATTTCATCAGGGAAGATAGCCAATCTTTACTTCTTCTACGGTGAAGAACAATTTCTACTTGAAAACAAAATTAAGTCCATCAAAAAACGCCTCATAGACAAAGACTTTGAGGAATTTAACTATGCCAAGCTGGATGGTAAAAAAATTACTTTTGCAGAAATCGAAAATCAGCTTTTATCCGTTCCTGTTATGTCAGACAAAAGGATGCTTGTTGTCTCCAACTGCGGAATATTTGGCAATGCTAAATCAAAAGACTTTTCTGCATTGTGCGAAAGCCTTGCCAGCCTTCCTGACTATATGACTGTGATTTTTACCGAGCGTGAGTTTGATAAAAAGAAAGAAAAAAATCTTGACGTGTTTAAAAAGAACGGTGAAATTGTAAAATTTGACCCCCTCTCTCCCAAACAGCTGGAGCTGTGGCTTGAAAAAATGTTTGACGAAAAGGGCAAAACCATCTTGGCGTCAGACCTATCTAAAATGGTTGCTTTGTGCGGTCAGTCAATGGCATCAATATATACAGAGTTCTGCAAGGTGTTGAACTTTGTGGATGAACGCGAAAAAATTACATCCGAAGATATCTCTGCAGTGGTATCTAAAACCACAGACGCAAGGATTTTTGATATTATTGATAATATAGCCGAGGGCAAAACCAAAACCGTCTTTGAAGAATTAAGTGCACTTCGTTTTGCCGGAGAAAACTCCTCCACCGTTCTTTCGCTGATTAGCACACGTATGGGCGAACTCCTTATGGTAAAACAGCTAACCGAAGACAAGCTCTCCGCAGACAGTATCGCTGAATATTTTGAACCTCGCAAACACCCGTTTGTTATAAAAAAACTCACCGAACAATCACGCCGATTTTCAACCGCTTATTTAAAGAAAATGTCTCTTAAGGGTTGTGACTATACCTTTGCGGTGCGTTCAGGCACAATGGACAAGTGGGTTGCGGTTGAAATGTATGTAGCAGAGCTGTTAAAGAAATAGCTTAAGCCGACATTTTCCGCTTGACCGACCTTAAAATCTGATATACAATAAAAGGAAGAAACACCCAGTTTCTTCCTTTTATATGTTTACAAGTTTGCGGCGACTATGCTTCCGCAGGCAATACGCCTGCCACCGCTGCCCGAAGGCTGAGTTACATAATCGTCAGGCGATTGATGGATTATTACTGACCTTCCTATCACATCTTCCGGGAAAAACCGATTTGTAAAAAACAGCATTTTAGCTGTCCCGCCATTTGAAAACAGCACAGGAAAATCCCCTGCGTGGTTTCCGTGCGGTTCACCGTCAGGATTCCAATGTCCGCCTGCCGCTTCAAAAGGTGTGTCGGTATGAATGCTCCCACAGGTGTCGCTGTCGTGAATGTGAAAGCCAAAGGGGCCAATCTGTGGCGTGTTTGTCATTGCCTCCCTGAATTCAGGTAGACCAAAAATCTCGGCCTCAACCCAACTGCCATCAGCAATTCCAAGAAATTTTACCGTTCCGTTCACATCCGGCGCAAGATTACTACCGTGAATTCTGGCTATTGCATCATATACCTCAAGCATACTTTTTCACTCCTTCCTCTTGCGATGAGTTTTGTATTATGCAATACATAATATGTAAAAATATAAATTTTGTGAAAATTGGAAAGGAGATGCTTTTTAATGTCAAAAACGACTCGTACCTTTAAAGCACTGTGTGTATTGACAGGACTTTTTTGTGTTCTTAACGCGTCTTTTCCGCCCAAAGCCAACAGTGTTGTTGCAGATAAAACAACTATTCGCGGGGTATGGGCGGCAACGTTATATTCTATGGATTATCCCTCAACTCCAACCACCTCAGCCGAGACATTGCGACAAAACGCAGATAATTTATTGAACAGTGTTCAAACATTGGGGTATAATACACTGTTCTTTCAGATACGTCCCACAGGGGATGCTTTTTATAAATCTGATATTTTTCCGTGGTCAAAATATCTTACCGGCACATCGGGGGTTGCCCCTTTAAACAATTTTGACCCCCTGGAGTATTTGTGTCGCGAATCACACAAACGAGGCATTGCTCTTCACGCCTGGATTAATCCTTACCGACTCACAGCATCTGCCACAGATGCAGAAACGCTTCCCGATTGCGCGATTTCAAAAAAATATCCTCACCTTACCGTAAAACATACCAACAGCAAACTGTATCTTAATCCCGGCGAGCCGGAGACCAACAATTTAGTTGTTGATGGCATTCTTGAGATTGTTAAAAATTATGATATTGACGGAATTCATATTGATGACTATTTTTATCCCGACAGTTCGTTTCCGGATAGCGAAACCTTTACCAAATACGGTGGAGAATTCACGGACATCGGTGACTGGCGGCGAAGCAATACCACCGGTCTTATAAAACGTATTGGCACAGCCATAAAAGCTGAAAATCCCGATATAATATTTTCTGTCAGTCCTTGCGGAATCTGGGCAAACAGCAGTTCACATCCCGATGGTAGTGACACCAGCGGCATTCAGTCATATTACGACTACTTTGCAGATACCCGGCTGTGGGTAAAAGAAAATCTTGTCGACTGGATAGTCCCTCAAATTTACTGGAATACAGGACATTCTGCCGCCGATTTTGAAACTGTCGCCCGATGGTGGTCTGATACTGTTAAGGGTACTGATGTTTCACTTTGTATAGGTCAGGCAGCATACAAGGTTGACGAAGAAACAGGTGCGGCATCGGTATGGTATTCGCAAAACGGTATTGCCGAGCTTACCCATCAAACTGAATTCCTTCAAAGTCTGGAAGGTTGCATCGGCTACTCTCATTATCGTTTGGGAAGTATTTTACATAATCCGCTACTTCAGGATTTCGCAGTATATGCAAACACAGGAAAGCAACCTTTGTTTGCCGATATTTCCGCATACCCCTGGGCTATTGAAGCAATAAACACTCTTCACCAAAAGGGAATTATAAAGGGTATGGGCGACGGCACCTTTGGGTGCGAACGACAGGTCAGTCGAGCGGATTTTACGCTTATGCTTGTGCGTATGCTTGGCAAGAATGCAGAATTTACCGAAAACTTTACAGATGTAACACCTGACAAATACTATTATAAGGAGATAGGCATTGCAAAGGCTCTTGGAATAGCCTCCGGTCGTGACGGCAAAACATTTGACCCAACAGGAAATATAACCCGCGAAGATATGGCTGTTATGGTATATAGAATTCTTAAATCAGAAAATATTTTGAATAGTGATGAAAAAATAAATCTGTCAGCAAGATTCAGTGATTCTCAAAGTATCTCTGAGTATGCAATCGACGCAGTGGCTGTTCTTGTCAAAAATGAACTTCTGTCCGGATACGAAACCGGAGAATTTAAACCGCAAGGCTTTGCAACCCGTGCCGAAACCGCTGTGTTCTTAAACAGAGTTGCCGAATTGTTTTGATGTTTTATCCTATCGTTGACAAAAATTTAAATATTATGATAAAATAAAGAAAAAAGAACACCCAAGGCATATACCCTAAGTGTTCTGGAGCTGGTGATCGGACTTGAACCGACGATCTATTGATTACGAATCAATCGCTCTACCGACTGAGCCACACCAGCTTATTTAACATTAAAGAGTATACTATATTTAATACTTTTTGTCAAGGACCATTCATACGGAAGGAAAAACTAATTATGAAAAAACTTGCTATTATAGATTTGGGCTCAAATTCTATCAGAATGAGCATTTTTGAAATCAATGATGATAAAACTTTTAGGCAAACAGGTAACTACCGTAGCATGACAAAGCTCAGCGAAGGTATGACTGAGGATATGTGTCTTAAGCCCGAGGCTCAGCTTCGTGCCGTTAACGCGTTGTTGGAATACAAACAAATTATACAAAAATCCGATGTCACAGACATTCGGGCTGTGGCAACTGCAGCAGTACGCAAAGCTCATAACGGCAACGAATTTGTAACTACCGCAAAAAAAGCCACAGGTATCACTATTGAGATTGTTGACGGCGAGGCAGAAGCAGCATTTGATTGTCTTGCAATTTCAAACACACTTGGATGCAAAAACGGGGTCATTTGTGATATAGGCGGTGGCAGCACGGAATTTATTGCAATATACAATGACGAAATTTACAAGCCTGCCATTAGTATCCCTATGGGGTCCCGCTGGATTACCGAAACATTCTTTTCAAAAAGCGAAACCCCCTCATCAATCAGGAAGGCGGAAAACTATATCTCAAAACAAATTTCAGAACTTCCGTGGCTTGATAAAATGCAAGGCGCCTCTATTGTAGGAATCGGCGGAACATTACGTGCTTTAGCAAAATATCATATGAAGGATTTATCAAAATCACCTATCTCTTATCACGAAATTCCGGCTAATGAAATTGACCGGATTTTTAGTTTAATTGTAAATGCATCTATCCCCGAGCGTGAAACAATGCCGGGCATAGGCACCGAGAGGGCAGATATCATTCTGGGTGGCTTGCTTTCTTTGATGGAACTGAAAAAAGCACTAGCCTCACCAAAGCTCGTTGTTGCAGATGTTGGAGTGCGCGAAGGAATCCTTTTTGATTATATTAATAAGATGGATTAAAACAGAATAAATAACCATAAACCTTCAAAAACTATTAAAAAGTTTTTGGAGGTTTTTTTATTGAAGAAATACCATAAAGAAATTATAATAGGAGCCTTGACAGGAATTCTTAACGGACTATTTGGGGCAGGCGGTGGTTCGGTGGTAGTGCCCGCCATGGAGAAGTTTTTGAACGTTGATGAAAAGAAATCCCACTCTACAGCCATTGCCATAATTCTGATGATGTCCCTTGTCAGTTCTGTAACTTATATCAGTAAAGGATTTTTTAATCTTAAATTATGGGCACTTGTTTCGGTTGGAGGGGTTGCAGGTGGTTTTGTAGGGGCGAAGCTCCTTGGTAAAATCTCAAAAAAATGGTTAAAGATACTTTTTGGCGGCATCATTTGCATAACCGCAATAAAAATGATTTTTTAGGGGGAATATGTATGCTTAACATTATTATTGGTTTTTTCAGCGGTATAATCAGCGGTATGGGCATTGGAGGCGGAGCAATTCTAATCCCTGCTCTGATTTTAATTGAGGGAGTAAATCAACAAATGGCACAGGGAATAAACCTGACCTATTTTATACCGACGGCAATTATTTCACTAGTTGTGCATATAAAAAATAAGAACGTTGAATTTAAAACCGCCGCTATTATAGGTGGCTCAGGAATACTTGGTGCACTCTTCGGTGCATGGCTTGCCACCACATTGACCGGAGATTTATTGAGAAGATTATTTGGTTTTTTCCTACTATTGGTTGGATTGTACGAAATATACCGGGGGTTTCGCTCGAACTATTGGTAGATTTTTGTTAAAAAATAATCAATTTTTTATTGACGGACACAAAAAAAAGTTATATACTATAATTTGAAATATATAAATTTTAATATAAATATATATGATAGGAGTGTTTTTTGTGAACAGAATTTACAATTTCTCAGCAGGTCCTTCAATGTTGCCTCTTGAAGTTCTTGAACAGTGTGCAGCAGAAATGACCAACTATAAGGGTTCCGGCATGTCAGTTATGGAAATGAGCCATCGTTCTCCTGTTTATGATGCAATCATCAAGGAAACAGAAGCTGATTTCAGAAAGCTTATGAACATTCCCGATAACTACAAGGTACTTTTCCTTCAGGGCGGTGCATCAACACAGTTTGCCGCAATTCCCCTTAACCTTATGAAGACAGGCAAGGCTGACTATATCGTATCAGGTCAGTTCTCAGGTAAAGCTTATAAAGAAGCAAAAAAATACGGCGATGCAAAATGTATTGCAACATCTGAAGATAAAACCTTCAGCTACATACCCGAAGTTACACCCGATATGGTTCGCGATGACGCAGACTACGTTCACGTTTGCTATAACAACACCATCTTTGGTACAAAATATCCTGAAGTTCCCAATGTTGGTGACAAGGTTCTGGTTGCTGATATGTCATCATGCATTACAAGCGAACCTGTTGATGTTACAAAGTTTGGCGTAATCTACGCAGGTGCACAGAAGAATATGGCTCCTGCAGGACTTACTGTTGTTATTATCCGCGAAGACCTTATGGGTAGCTCTCGTGAGGATATTCCCACAATGCTTGACTACAAGACAATGGCAGATAATGACTCTATGTATAACACACCTCCCTGCTATGCAATCTACGTTGCAGGTCTGGTTTACAAATGGGCACTCAAAAACGGCGGTTTGACCGCTATGAAGGAAAGAAATGAAAAGAAGGCTGCTCTTCTTTATGACTTCCTTGACCAATCAAAGCTCTTTAAGGCTACTGCTGAAAAGAAGTACCGTTCAATGATGAATGTTTGCTTTGTTACAGGCGATGCTGACCTTGACAAAAAGTTCTGTAAGGAAGCATCAGCAGCAGGCTTTGAAAACCTTAAGGGACACCGCAGCGTTGGCGGTATGCGTGCAAGCATCTACAACGCAATGCCCTATGAAGGCGTAGAGGCTCTTGTTGAGTTTATGAAGAAATTTGAAGCAAAAAATGCTTAAAGGAGACTATTAAGATGTATAAGGTTCAGACTTTAAACAAGATCGCAAAAATCGGTCTTAACGTATTTGATGATAAATATACCTTTGGTGACGAAGTTGAAAATCCCGATGGTATAATCCTGAGAAGCTTTAATATGCACGATATGGAGCTTCCCGAATCTTTGGTTGCTGTTGCCCGTGCAGGTGCAGGCACAAACAATATTCCCATTGACAAGTGCAGCGACAAGGGTATTGTTGTTTTCAACACTCCCGGTGCAAATGCAAACGCAGTTAAGGAACTTGTTATTGCAGGTCTTTTGCTTGCATCAAGAAAGGTTGTTCAGGGTATTAACTGGGCAAAAACTCTTATCGGCGAAGGCGATCAGGTAGGAACGCTTGTTGAAAAGGGCAAATCAAACTTTGTTGGCCCCGAAATTACAGGCAAAACCCTTGGTATTATCGGTTTGGGTGCTATCGGTGTGCGTGTTGCAAACGCGGCACACGCACTTGGTATGAATGTAATTGGCTATGACCCCTATCTTTCGGTTGACGCTGCCTGGAATATGACCCGTGCCGCTGTTAAGGCAAACGACATCGACACAGTTCTGGCACAGAGCGACTATATTTCAATTCACGTTCCCGCAACAGCAGATACAAAGGGTATGTTTAACGCAGACCTCTTCAAGAAGGTTAAAAAGGGTGTAAGACTTCTTAACTTCTCAAGAGCAGAGTTGGTTGACACTAACGCTGTTCTCAGTGCTCTTGAAGATGAAACCGTTGCTGCATATGTTACCGACTTTGCAACAGAAGACCTTTTGAAATCCGATAAAGTAGTTTGTATGCCCCACCTTGGTGCATCAACTCCCGAAAGCGAAGATAACTGTGCCGTTATGGCAGCTCAGGAGCTTAAGGACTTTTTGGAAAACGGCAACATCAAGAACTCTGTAAACTTCCCCAACTGCGATATGGGTAAGGTTTGCGGTTCACGTGTTACACTTGCTCATAAGAATATTCCCACCATGCTTAATCAGATTACTGATGTGTTCACTAAAGATAGCATCAATATCGAAAATATGATTAACAAGAGCAAGGGTGATTATGCATACACTATGATTGATACCCATACAGAAATCACAGCGGCAATGCTTGATGATATGAAGGCAATTGACGGTGTAATTAAAGTTAGTCTTTACAAATAAAGATAATTATAGTATAATCATTTCTGTACATCGGCAGATTGGACGGTCGCGGGCACAACGGAGCAATCCTGTGCGTGAGGAAAGTCCGAGCTCCACAGGGCAGGGTGCAAGGTAACCCCTTGTGAAGGTAACTTTAAGGAAAGTGCAACAGAAATATCCCGCCCATCTTGATGGGTAAGGGTGGAAAGGCGAGGTAAGAGCTCACCCACGCTCCGGCGACGGAAGTGTGCTGTAAACCCCACCTGGAGCAACACCTTATAGGAAAGATTAAGCTGGCCCGGCGTCTTTCGGGTAGGTGGCTGAAGCCCGGCAGTGATGCCCGGCTTAGATAGATGACCGTCTTAAATGACAGAACTCGGCTTACAGATCTGCCGTAACAAAAATAACATTACAACTCCCTGACACCCTCGGGGAGTTGTTTTTTACTATGTGAATAATGCCGCCTGATGGCGGCATTATTCACATTTGTGTGACAACAATACTGAAGTCAATGTAGCTTGACTCACTATTTTATATAATATCACAATTTGAGATATAAGTCAATATCTCATATTGAGATTTTGTATAATATTCTCAAAAGGAGTTGAATTATTATATGAGATTAAAGGAATTACGTGAAGACCAGGATATTAAGCAGGAAACCCTTGCAGAATACCTGCATATAAAACAAAATACTTATTCGCAATACGAGAATAATCAGCGACAGCTACCCATTGATGTACTGATTAAGCTGGCTGAATACTACAACGTATCTACCGATTATATTCTTGGATTAACTGATGTAAAAACTCCATACCATAAACCATAAACCCCACCTTGCGGTGGGGTTTATGGTTTAGTTTGTGTGACAACAAAAAGTATGTCCCGGTGCATAAAAAAAGGTGTGCACAGGGTGCACACCGAAAAACGCACCGCTTAGTCGCCAAACCAAAACTTATATAACGTAACCGGGTATAAAAGTAAAGCAGTGCATTTTTGCCTGAAGACAAAAATACCCGTTACGTTGATTATTCGTTTGATTTGGCAATAATTATTATACCACAAAACAAAATGAATTACAATATATTTTAAAAATAATTATTTTTTCTATTGACATACCCCTGATTTTACTATATAATGTTTCTTGCACCACTTTAATAACACAACATATTGTGGTTTAACAAATTTTACATATAAGGGGGTATACCCATGAAAATTCTTAAGCGTAACGGCGCAGAAGAAAATTTTAACGAGGAAAAAATACTTGTTGCCATAACCAAGGCAAACGATTCTGTCCCTGAAGATGTCCGTATGACCGACCTTCAGATTAAACGTATTACCGAGGCTGTTGTTATATCCTGCGAAAGCCTGGGACGTGCTCCCTCTGTCGAGGAAATACAGGACCTTGTGGAAAAAAAGATTATGGCTCACGGTGCCTTTGAGGTAGCAAAAAATTATATCACCTACCGCTACACCCGTTCGTTGGTACGTAGAAGCAACACAACCGACAACAAAATTTTATCTCTTATTGAGTGTAACAACGAAGAAGCTAAACAGGAAAATTCCAACAAAAACCCCGTGGTTAACTCCACACAGCGTGACTATATGGCAGGCGAGGTTTCAAAGGATATTACAAGCAGAATTCTTTTACCCCCTGATATTGTGGATGCTCACAACGAGGGTCTTATTCATTTTCACGACTCCGACTATTTTGCACAGCATATGCACAACTGCGACCTTGTAAACCTTGAAGATATGCTGCAAAACGGAACTGTTATTACAGGAACCCTTATCGAGCGTCCTCACAGCTTTTCAACTGCTTGTAATATTGCGACCCAGATTATAGCCCAGGTTGCATCCAATCAGTACGGCGGTCAGTCGATTTCGCTGACACATCTTGCGCCATTTGTTCAGGTATCTCGTGAAAAGTTTTTAAAGCAGGTCAAAGCTGAAATGGACGCTTTAGGCATTGAAATTACCGACACTCAGCTTGCCGAAATGGCTGAAAAACGTGTTCGTGAGGAAATTCGTCGCGGAGTTCAGACCATTCAGTATCAGGTTGTTACCCTTCTTACCACCAACGGTCAGGCTCCGTTTGTGACTGTATTTATGTACCTTGGCGAAACCGATGACCCCCAGACCAAAAATGATCTTGCGCTTATCATTGAGGAAGTTCTTATGCAGCGATATGAAGGGGTAAAGAACGAAAAAGGTGTCCGGGTTACACCCGCATTCCCCAAGCTGATTTATGTCCTTGAAGAAGACAACATTCACGAAAACTCTAAATACCGTTATCTTACCGAGCTTGCGGCAAAGTGTACCGCAAAGAGAATGGTTCCCGACTATATTTCTGAAAAGAAAATGCTTGAACTTAAAGTGGATAAAAACGGTGAAGGCCATTGCTATACCTGTATGGGTTGCCGCAGCTTTCTTACCCCATATCTTGACGAAAACGGCAAGCCCAAATATTACGGTAGATTTAATCAGGGTGTTGTAACCATCAACCTTGTTGATATCGCCCTATCATCAGGCGGAGATAAGGAAAAGTTCTGGAAAATCTTTGAAGAAAGACTTGAGCTTTGTCACAGAGCACTTATGTGTCGTCACGAAAGACTTAAAGGCACCCTTTCAGACGCCGCACCCATTCTTTGGCAGTATGGCGCATTAGCACGTCTTAAAAAAGGCGAAACAATTGACAAGCTCCTGTTTGGCGGTTATTCCACCATTTCACTTGGTTATGCAGGCCTTTATGAATATGTAAAATATATGACCGGCAAAAGCCATACCGACCCTGAAGCAACACCTTTTGCTCTTGATATTATGGAAAAAATGAATGTCGCTTGCCGTGGTTGGAAGGCCGAACACAATATTGATTTCAGTTTGTACGGAACACCCTTAGAGTCCACAACCTACAAGTTTGCAAAATGCTTGCAAAAGAGATTTGGTGTTATCCCCGGTGTCACAGATAAAGGATATATCACCAACAGCTATCACGTTCACGTCAGCGAAGAAATTGATGCATTTGAAAAGTTGCGTTTTGAGGCACAATTTCAGCATTTGTCACCCGGCGGAGCAATCAGTTATATTGAAGTTCCCAATATGCAGCACAACCTTGAGGCGGTGCTGCAGGTTATGAAATTCATCTATGACAATATTATTTACGCCGAGCTCAACACTAAATCGGACTACTGTCAGGAATGTGGTTTTGATGGCGAAATTGAAATCGTAGAAGAAGACGGCAAGCTTATATGGAAATGCCCCAACTGCGGAAATTCAGACCAGGATAAAATGAATGTGGCACGACGCACCTGTGGATATATCGGCACACAGTACTGGAATCAGGGACGTACTCAGGAAATTAAAGAAAGGGTGCTCCACTTATAATGCATTACGGACAAATTAAAAATTGCGATATTGCCAATGGCGAAGGGGTGCGTGTCACCCTTTTCGTTTCGGGCTGTACAAACCGATGCAAAGGCTGCTTTCAACCGGAGACATGGGATTTTAATTATGGACAGTCTTTTACCCAAGACACCGAAAACCAAATAATTAAAATGCTTGAGCCTGACTATATCAACGGGCTTACACTTCTTGGTGGCGAGCCCTTTGAGCCTGAAAATCAGCGTATACTTTTACCCTTTGTGAAAAGGGTTAAAGACACCTATCCCCACAAAAACATATGGGCATTTTCAGGCTTTACAATTGAACAGCTTTTAACAAGCTCACCTCATCCGAGATGTGAAGTTACCGACGAACTGCTGAGTTTTATTGATGTTTTAGTGGACGGAAAATTTGATATTGAAAAAAAGAATATCCGCCTCCGCTTTCGCGGCTCGGAAAATCAAAGAATACTTAATCTGCCCGAAACCCTAAGAAGCAAAACCCCTGTGCTTTGGATCGGCTGACTTAAACACCAAAAAAAGCGATACTGATTCACCATTTAAGGCGAAGCTGTATCGCTTTTTCTGTATGAGATTAATCAAATTTAATTTTCTTCTTCACCTGTATACTCAGCCAACGATTCTTCATATTTTGCGAGAATCATATCCTGAAGAAGTTCTCTCATTTCGGCGTTAATAGGATGTGCAATATCCTTGAATTCGCCGTCCGGAGTTTTTCTGCTGGGCATAGCGATAAAGAGCTTTTCCTGACCTGCAATAACCTTGATGTCGTGCACAACAAAAGCATCGTCGAATGTAACGGAAACAACCGCTTTCATTCTTCCCTCCGCATTGATTTTTCTGACTTTAATGTCAGTGATTTGCATAAAATGCACCCACCTTTGTAAAAATGTGTATATATAATTTATTTTTTACATATAATAATTATCATATTGATAAATTCTGTATTTTATGATAGAATATTCCTTGGAGATAATTCCACCAACATAACCTCTTTAAGGAGATGGAATATATGAAAAATGTTCAGCTATCTGATCTTCCCGAAAAAGCATATATACATATGGTCGGTATCGGCGGAATAAGTATGAGCGCACTTGCACATATGCTGAAGTATTTCGGGTACCGTGTATCAGGCTCGGATAGAAGCGAAACCAAAATCACAAAACAACTGGCAAGCGACGGCTTTGCCATCACCATCGGTCACGATGCCGCATCAATAACAAACCCCGATTTGGTTTGTTATACCGCAGCAATTTCTCAGGATAATCCCGAGCTTGTAAAAGCACGCTCGCTAAATATTCCCGTTATGGAACGTGCCGAACTGTTGGGACAGCTGATGAAAAACTATAAATTCCCGATTGCTGTTGCCGGAACGCACGGAAAAACCACAACAACATCAATGTTGTCGTTGGTTCTTTTAGAGGCCGGCCTTGACCCTACAATATTGGTAGGCGGAGAACTCTCTCAAATCGGCGGCAATTATAAACTTGGTAAGGAAAATTACCTTGTGTTTGAAGCCTGCGAATATGTGGAAAGCTTTCTCCACTTTAATCCCTTTGTTTCAGTAATCACCAATGTCGAAGAAGACCATCTAGATTATTTTACTGACATTAATCATATTATAACAGCTTTTGAGAAATTTACAAGACTAAATTCACCTGATGGATGCATTATTGTTTGTTCTGACGATAAAAACTGTCAAACTATTGTGCAAAATAGCGATAAAAAAGTCGTGAGATATGGTATAATTGGTAAAAATACCGATTTTTATGCAAATAACATCCATACAGACAGTCAAAACCGTACTGTATTCGATGTATACGAATACGGAAAAAAGGTTATAGAAATTGCTCTGTTTATGCCCGGAGAACACAATGTCAAAAACGCACTGGGCGCATTTGCCGCTGCACGCGAGCTGGGGATTGAGCCCGACACCATTAAGTGTGGTTTAGAGAACTATTTGGGAACAAAACGCAGATTTGAAAAAATCGGCGACGTACAGGGAATAAAAATTCTGGACGATTATGCCCATCATCCTACTGAAATAAAAAGTTGCCTTAAAGCGGCACAGACAGTAGCAACAGGAGACGTATGGTGTGTATTCCAACCCCATACTTACTCAAGAACAAAAGCCTTTACCCGTGAATTTGCAGATGCATTAAGTCTTGCGGACAAGACCATTGTAACTGATGTTTATCCCGCCCGTGAAAAATATGATGGGACCATTCATTCATGCGATATCGTCGCCCTTATGAAAAACGGGGTTTATATGAATAACTTTGAGGCAGTTGAGCGATACATCCTTAAAAACGCTAAGCCCGGTGACATTGTAATAACCATGGGTGCCGGTGATATCTTTAAGCTGGGATATAAGATGGCAGGAAAATAGCTTTATTTCAATGAGTATAAAACGGAGCAACCCTTGTGCTCCGTTTTTGGTATTATACAGTTTCTTCTGTCCTTATTTTTCTTTCTTCAATATATATATGCTTATTACATATATTAAAAGCCGCACGTTTATGTGAAATTATTACACAAGTCTTATTTTTAAGCCCTTTAATATTATGCAGCAATCGTTCCTCAGTTTCTTCATCCAACGCCGACGTTGCCTCATCAAGAAGAATTATAGGAGCATCGGAAAGTATCGCCCGGCACACCGCCAATCGCTGAACCTGACCTTCAGAAAGTCCCATCCCCTTTTCACCAATTTGGGTATCAAGCCCCTGAGGCAATTTAGTAATAAAATCAGATGCACAGCTTATATCAGCTGCCGTCATAATTTCATCATCGGACGCATCAGGCTTTACCATTGAAACCGCATCTCGTATTGTCCCCGAAAGCAACAGATTCCCTTGAGGAACATAGGAAAACAGAGGACGTGAGAATTTACCAACATTAAGATTTTTATCAGACATCTCCAAAAAAATTTCACCCTTTTGGGGCGTAAATACACCAAGGAGAAGTTTAATAAGCGTGCTTTTTCCTATACCTGAAATTCCGGCAATAACAGCAAAATCCCCTTTTTTAATTGTCAGGTCAGCATCCTCAAAGATTATATCCCGACCATAACCAAAAGAAATCTTATCAAAACACAACGCCTTTAATGAAGCATATGCCTCATTAGGGTCAAGCAGTTTGTGTTCCTCCTTTTCGCAAGGAAGGCTATCAATTTCGATAACCCGCTCGGCAGATGCAATAATTGAATAATACTGGGGGGCAACGCCCGAAAGACTGGCAAACGGTGTTTGAATCTGACTTACAAGCTGCAAAATAGCCGTCAAAGTACCAAAGGTTATGCTTCCTAAAAATAATCTGTAAGAACTCCACACCAAAGCATAAAGAGAGCCAATACTGAAAATCATACTAAGCCCCGATGTAGAAAAAATCGTCAGATTCCGACGTACCATCTGTGCCTTATAATTCTCCTCCTGCAATTCCTCCGCTTTGCGTGAGATTCTGTCTTCAATCCCAAAAACCTTTATCATAAGCAGACTTCCAATGGATTCCTGCAAAAAAGAACGAACCTTTGCTTCGGTTTCCTGAACCCGCCTGTGTGTTCCTTTAAGCACTTTGCGAAATGCTGTTATCACAAACAACAGCAAAATTCCGCCAAACAAAAATATAAAAGCAAAATTCCGATCCAGACGTGTTAACGAATACAGAGCATAAACAAGTCCAACCAAAAGTGCAATAACACTTGGAATAAGCGAAAGCATTCCGCCGGATACCACCAATATGTCATCATTAAGCCGCGCAAGGAGTTCACCTGAATGATATGCCGTAGCCTTTTGATAATCCTTATTTAAAATTGCCGTAAAAAGCTTATTTCTCAGCCGCAAGCGTAATCTTGCGCCTATATGTGCCTCCATAGCCTGTCCCACAAGACGAATTATAATCTGTGCAAGTATAATTGCAAAAAGTCTTACTCCGGCATTTATAAGTCCGCCAAAGTCCCTTGCCACCGCCGCATCAATAACCAGCCTGGAGGTCAACGCAAACACAACACCAAGAACCGTCAGCGAGCATCTCATAACCGCAAGTATTATAATTGACAGCAATTGAGTTTTAGAATGAGAATATATCCATTTTAATGTAGCTTTATCTTTCACCTATATCACCTGCCCAGCAATTTTCTCGTTTCCTATCTGAGAAGGTCTATTGCCATCTCCACATTTTTTTCTGCCAAAACACTATACTGCTGGCTCTTTTCAGATAATCGGCTGCAAATTTCCTCTCGGTGTTCAATTATCTCATCAGCAAGCAAGCAAAGTTTTTCAACGTTTACATTTTCAACTTTCATAGACAAACCTTGACCGACAGATTCCATAACAGCATCAACCTTGGGATCATAATCAAGAGCGATGGCAGGAACGGAATTTTTTACCGCATAAATCAGAGTATGCAGCCGCATCCCTACAACAAATTTTGCCCTTCCTACAACGCCCAGCATTGTTTGGGGTGGCAATCCGCATTCAAGAAGCCCGCATCTACCGCTGATTTTCTCTGCAATTCTTGTAGAAATCTCTTTATCATAAATATCCTGCATCGGCACAACAAGCGCAGTGATTCCGTACTTCCGGGAAACAGCATCTGCAAATTCAGCGATTTTTTCCTCAATTTCGTTATCGCTGTATTTCCACTCTCTGAGAGCAATTATAAAAAACTCTGCTCCATCCGAAATTCCCGATCGACGTATTGCTTCATCAACCAATCTGCCTTCTTCATTTTCTAAGGCATATACCGGGTCGGCCGTTACGAAAACAGGTACGCTTTCTTCTAAAATCCCCTGCAATTCGTCACGAGAATTCTTTTCACGCAAAGTCACAAGGTCTGTTTTGCTTACCACCCTTTTAACATACCTGATATTTTGTTTTTTTGATATGGGCCCTATACCATTGGCATAAAGCATAACCTTTGCTCCGCAAAGCTTTGCCAGACGCATAACCGCCAGATAATAATAAAGCGATGCCGAGCTTGTAACATCCTGAAGTAGGCTTCCACCTCCGCTGATGAGCAGTTTTGTCCGTCTGAGTGCCGTCAGAATACGGTAGATATTAAATCTGTCAATAGCATCAACCCCGTGTATCTTTGAGGTTTCCTGAGGATTTTTGGAAAGCACTGTTATCCTTATATTGGGGCATTTTTTGCGAAGATTACTGATAATTGCCGACAAAATAGAGTCGTCACCACTGTTGTGAAAACCATAATACCCTGAAATCATAACATCAATATCGCGCTTACTGTTTCCATGCAAAAGGTATTTTTCAATATCCGCAAACTCTTCTATATCAACCTCGTTTATCTTTGAGTTTTTAATGATTGAAATGTACATTTTAAGGGCGTCATTTGCCATTGTTTCAACAGAGTAATACTTTTCAACAGTATTAAGCGATACATCTCCAAGATGCTTTCTGTATTCTGTTTTTTCAGGATCAAGAATAGTCAGCAAATCAGCTTTAAGTTGTTTTGTAGTTGTCATTTCGCAACCACGGCAACAGAAATTTGTATCAATCGAAACCTGCAGCTTGTCATCATCAAAAATACCGATATAGCCTTCATTACCTGCAATGATTGCAGGCTTTCGGCATGCCATTGCCTCGAGTGCTGCACGGCTGACGCCTACAAAGACATCTCCGGATGCCACAAACTTATTTATATCCGTACGTCCGCCGGTTATAATTACTATTCGCGAACCAAATTTTTGATTCATTTCCTCGGCTTCTTTTTTTATTCTGTCAAAGTCGTTTCCGCCGCCAACAATAACGACTTCAAGATTTGGAATTTTTTCATATAAATCAGGGACCGCCTCTATTAGTTTGTGTGCCGCATAACTGCGGTCAACATCCATTCGGCTTACATATACAACCCTGGTTTTGTCTTCGCCAAACGAAAATTCTTTTGCAATATCCGAAAAATCCACATTCTCCGAGAACTTTTCCATATCAACCCCATTAATTGTAATCCTGATATTGTCAGGATTACAACCATAATTGTCCACCAGATATTGCTTTATGTCATCGCTTACAGCCAAAGAACGGTCTCCCCAGTTGCTTAGCAAATTAAAAGGAAATCTTGTGTCAAATACCCAATGCGCAGTTGTTACAAACCTGAAACCATACTTTTTCTGCAATAATCCGCATAAAAATCCGGGAATCCTGGCATGAGCATGAACGACATCAATCTTGCAATCCAGAATAATATGTTCTAATTTTTTGTAGGCACTTATTAATGAACCTATCTTCTTGTTATGAAGAGCTACTTTAAAATGCTTTATCCCCGCTTCCTCAAGTTCCTTAACATAAGCGCCGCCCTTAGATGCAACATAAACCTCAACGCCTCTGCGTGCCAAAGCCTTGGAAAGCTCAACTATATGGGTTTCCGCTCCACCTATATCCAACTGCATTGTCGCCATTAAAACTCTCATAAAGCACATTCCTTTTTATTTATTCTTCTGTTTCAGCCGCATCATCTTCTGCCATTGGGCTGAATGTCGTGTTTGCAAGCTTACGCATCTCTGCGTCATTGCACAAATAGTATGATACGCCGCCGATTGTCTGGGGTGCACCGGGCAACTGTATCATATTGACATTTTCAGAACTTATTTTGCTGATTGAACCAAGATGTTTTACTAAATCCATTGCTGTGTAATTTGTTCTTACATTATCACGGACAACGTCAAACAATTCTCCGGCCTTAAGCAGGTACTTGGGTTTCAGTTTTTGCTCAACCAATGCCTTAATAAACGACTGCTGAGCTTGAATTCTCCCCAAATCTCCCATTGCATAACCCTTATAACCGGGGTTACCTTGTCTGAAACGAACGAAATCGTGTGCTGCCTTGCCATCAAGATGCTGCATACCTGCCGGAATATCAATGTGAAGGTTCTGGACAGGGTCATCATATTTCATATGAAACGGAACTTCGAAATCAACTCCACCCAGTGCATCAATAATCTCTTTAAAGCCATCAAAATTAATCGTCATAAAATAATGTATTGGCAATCCCGTAAGCAATCTTACCTTTTCAACACACAATTCCTCGGGCTCCTGAAGATTTCCTCTGGCAACCTCACTCACACCAATACCCAACGCAGCATTTATCTTTTGATATCCTCTGCCCATCCGAACACGAGTGTCACGCGGAATAGATAGAATATTTACCTTGCCCGTACGCCCGTTAAGACTTGCCAGCATTATAGTATCGCTGCGCATCCCACCTTTATCTGTGCCAAGGAGCAAAATATTCACAACGCCAACATCCGCCGTTTGCTTATCAAGGGTCGCAAGAGTAATTTCCTCCCCAAGATATAAGCTTGTCAGCAGCTTTGCAGATATTACACCGCCAAAAGTGGCAAACACTATGCAAAATACACATACTGCAGATAATATTATCTTACCTTTTTTACTAAACATACTCAATTTAAATCATTTGCCTTTCTCAACAAATTTACGTCAAACTTTTAATGTGTTATTCATTATAATAATAGAATGATTATACCACCAAGCTTGCAGCTATGTCAATTATTTCATTAAAACACTACATCTCGCAAATATTTTTCTCGCTGCGTCTGTAAAGCACAAACTTGCTGCCCATAACAATCACAACCTGGGCCGAGGTCTCCCTTGCCAAATCTTCTGCCGCCTCACGAATATCAAGCAGTGAATTTTCAAGAACGTGCACCTTAATAAGCTCTCTTGCTGCAAGTGCTGCATCAATTGATTTTATCACGTTCTCAGAAATTCCGTCCTTTCCTATTTGATAGAGTGCCGGCACATTTGCCGCCAGACTTTTGAGATATGCTCTTTCTTTACTTGTCATTTTAAATGTTCCTTTCTTTTTACAGTAAATCCGAAAGTCTTGCAAACTGTTCAAGACTCAATTTTTCACCTCTTATATTTATATCAAGACCCATTTCTTCAAGGGCGCTTTGAACAAAGTTCTTTCCTATATTAATATACGGGCTTTTTGAAAGTGCATTAAGAAGAGTTTTTCTTCTTTGCCCGAATGCCGATTTAATAATCGCAAACATCTTTTTCTTATCCTGAACCTCAACAGTTGGTTTTTCCTGAACATCAAGATGTATAACCACAGATGCAACCTTGGGCTGTGGCATAAAACAATGGGGTTCGGCCTTTGTTATTATGCTTGGTATAGTATAAAACTGTACCGCTGCCGAAAGTGCACCATAGTCCTTACACCCCGGGGGTGCCGCCATGCGGTCAGCAACCTCCTTCTGCACCATTACTGTCAGGGATTTAACCGGAATTTCTTCTTCAAGAAATCTCATTATTATAGGTGTTGTAATATAATAAGGAAGATTTGCCACCACATGAACGGGTTTTTCTCCAAATCTTTTACTGATTAATTCTTTTAAATCTACCTTAAGTATATCTTCATTTATAACAGTCACATTATCAAACTCGCCAAGAGTATCATCAAGAAGAGGTATCAGGCTTTTATCTATTTCAACCGCCACAACCTCGCCAGCACTCATGGCAAGCTCCCGCGTAAGCACCCCGGCACCCGGACCAATTTCCAACGCACAGGAGTTTTCATCCACTCCTGACCCAAGAACAATCTTGTCAAGAACACTTTTATCAATCAAGAAATTCTGACCCAGAGATTTTGAAAAAGAAAAACCGTGTCTCTCGATAACGCTTTTAAGCTCTGAAGGGTTATAAAGCTTCATACATCCGTTCCTCTCACTAAAAAGGCATTAAGCTCCAAATCAGCTCAATGCCTTATCCAAAAATATTTTCACCAGAATTTTGCAAAAACACATTGACAAAGGCAAAACCTTGTGATATAATAGTTACCTATTATAGTGCGTACTTTTGCGTATTTTCAATTTTACCCATATTTTTTACTGTATTTGCAGTATATCACATATGTATGAAAAAAGCAATAGTTGTTTAAAATATTTTTGTGAAATTTTTACCATTTCGAGAAAATTAATACAACATATTGTGCAGCTATGCGTGCTTAATATACAATGCGACAAGCACTTTGACTTGTCTGCAAATCTTACGAAGAGGTGATTATTTTATGGTACATCCGGTGAAACTTGGCAGAAATACCCGAATGAGCTATGGTAAGATAAGGGAAGTTATCGATATGCCCAATCTTATCGAAATCCAGAAAAATTCTTATGACTGGTTTTTAAATGAAGGCTTGAAGGAAGTCTTCCACGATGTGTCACCTATCACTGACTACACCGGCAATCTTATTCTGGAATTCATTGATTACAGAATAGATATGAACCCCAAATACGACATTGAGGAGTGCAAGGAACGTGACGCTACATACGCGGCACCACTCAGAGTCAAGGTTCGCCTTATCAACAAAGAAACCGGTGAGGTTAAGGAGCAGGAAATCTTCATGGGCGATTTCCCTATTATGACTCCGTCAGGTACCTTTATCATAAACGGCGCTGAACGTGTTATCGTCAGCCAGCTTGTCCGTGCCCCAAGCGTATACTTCGCAGAAAAATACGACAAAATCGGTAAAAAGTTGTTTTCATCACAGGTTATCCCCAACCGAGGAGCTTGGCTTGAATACGAAACCGACAGCAATGACCTTTTCCACGTTAAAATTGATAAAATGAGAAAAACTCCCATTACAGTTCTTATTCGTGCGTTAGGCGTTGGTACAGATGCGGAAATTACCGAACTTTTCGGCGAGGACGACCGCATTATGCGTACAATAGAAAAGGACACAACAAAAACTGTCGAAGAAGGTCTGCTTGAGATTTACCGCAAGCTCCGTCCGGGTGAACCCCCCACGGTTGAAAGTGCGCAATCTCTTATCACAAACCTATTCTTTGACCCCAAACGTTATGACCTTGCACGTGTAGGCAGATATAAATTCAACAAAAAGCTTCGTATGGCTGCACGTATTGTGGGCCAGATTTCGGCAGAAAACATTGTCGACAAGGAAACTGGCGAGTTAATCGTTTCTGCAGGTGAAAAAATCACTAAGGAAATGGCTCGTGCCCTTGAAATTGCAAACATAAATAAGGTTGTAATCCGTGTGGATGACGAGCACACAACCAACGTTATTTCCAATGGTATGGTTGACCTTCATGACTTTGTTGAATACAACCCCAGAGATTATGAAATAAATGAAAACGTTCGTTACTCTGTTCTTAAAGAGATTATGGACGAGTTCCCCGACCTTAACTCCGAGGAATTCAAAAATGCTCTTCGCGAACGCCGCGACGAACTTATTCCTAAACACATTCTTGTTGATGACATTCTTGCTTCTATTTCTTATGTAGGAAACCTTGCAGCAGGTATTGGCAATGTTGATGACATTGACCATTTGGGCAACCGTCGTCTCCGCAGCGTAGGCGAACTGCTCCAGAACCAGTTCAGAATTGGTCTTTCAAGAATGGAAAGAGTTGTTCGTGAAAGAATGTCTACCCAGGATTTGGATGTTGTTACTCCCCAGACCCTTATAAACATTCGTCCCGTAACATCAGCAGTTAAAGAATTTTTTGGTTCATCACAGCTGTCACAGTTTATGGACCAGATTAACCCACTTGGTGAGCTTACTCACAAGAGAAGACTTTCAGCTCTTGGTCCCGGTGGTCTTTCAAGAGAAAGAGCCGGAGTTGAGGTTCGTGACGTTCACCATTCACATTACGGACGTATGTGTCCCATTGAGACCCCTGAAGGTCCCAACATCGGTCTTATTAACTCACTTTCAGGCTTTGCAAAGGTAAACGAATATGGCTTTATCGAAGCCCCCTACCGCAAGGTTGACAAGGAAACCGGTTGTGTAACCGATGTAGTTGAATATATTACAGCCGACACAGAGGAAGGTTTTTACATTGCTCAGGCAAACGAGCCTCTGGACGAAAACGGAAAATTCATTGCTAAAAAGGTAGTTACCAGATATAAGGATGAATTCCTTGAAATCTCTGCAGAACCCGGCAAGTGCCAGGTTGACTATATGGACGTTTCACCTCGTCAGGTAACCTCCATCGCTACCGCAATGATTCCCTTCCTTGAAAACGACGATGCTAACCGCGCCCTGATGGGTTCAAACATGCAGCGTCAGGCAGTTCCTCTGCTCTGTCCCGAATCTCCTATTATCGGTACAGGCATGGAATATAAAACAGCAAAAGACTCCGGCGTTTGTATTCTTGCAAAACGCAGTGGTGTTGTTTCAAAGGTTTCTGCCCGTCAGATTGAAATTGCAACAGATGACGGCGATACAGATACCTACAAGCTTATCAAGTTTATGCGTTCAAACCAGGGTATGTGCATCAACCAGCGCCCCATCGTTGTAGAGGGCGAGAGAGTTGAAGAAGGTGATATTATTGCCGACGGTCCCTCAACAAAGAACGGTGAAATCGGTCTGGGAAGAAATATCCTTATCGGTTTTATGACTTGGGAAGGCTACAACTACGAGGATGCTATGCTTATCAGTGAACAACTGGTTAAGGATGATATCCTTACATCAATTCATATCGAAGAATATGAAATCGAATCACGTGATACCAAGCTTGGTCCTGAAGAAATTACCCGTGATATCCCCAATGTTGGCGAAGATGCACTGAAGGATTTGGATGAACGTGGAATTATTCGTGTCGGCGCTGAAGTTTCAAGCGGTGATATCCTTGTTGGTAAGGTTACACCCAAGGGTGAAACTGAACTTTCAGCCGAAGAGCGTTTGCTTCGTGCAATCTTTGGTGAAAAGGCACGCGAGGTGCGTGACACATCGTTGCGTGTACCCCACGGCGAATATGGTATCATAGTTGATGTTAAAGTATTTACACGCGAAAACAGCGATGAACTTCCTCCTGGTGTAACTCAGATAGTTCGCTGCTATATCGCTCAGAAGAGAAAGATTTCTGTGGGCGATAAAATGGCAGGTCGTCACGGTAACAAGGGTGTTATTTCAAGAATTCTCCCTGAAGAAGATATGCCCTTCCTTCCCGATGGTACACCTCTCCAGATTGTCCTCAACCCCTTGGGCGTACCTTCACGTATGAATATCGGTCAGGTACTTGAGGTTCATCTTGGATATGCAGCAAAAGCACTTGGCTGGAAGGTTGCAACACCTGTTTTTGACGGAGCAAACGAAGAAGATATTATGGATGCCTTAGAACAGGCAGGCTACGACCGCGATGGTAAAACCGTTCTTTATGACGGCCGTACAGGTGAGGCATTTGACAACCGTGTAACAGTAGGCTATATGCATATGCTTAAACTTGCTCACTTGGTTGATGATAAAATTCACGCCCGTTCTACAGGTCCTTACTCACTTGTTACTCAGCAGCCTTTGGGCGGTAAAGCTCAGTTCGGCGGTCAGAGATTCGGTGAAATGGAAGTTTGGGCTCTTGAGGCTTATGGTGCAGCTTACACCCTCCAGGAAATCCTGACAGTTAAGTCGGATGACGTGGTAGGACGTGTTAAAACTTACGAAGCCATTGTTAAGGGTGAAAATATTCCCAAGCCCGGCGTTCCCGAATCATTTAAGGTTCTTATCAAAGAACTCCAGAGCTTGGCTCTTGACGTTAAGGTTCTTGACTCCGACGGCAACGAAGTAATCCTTAAAGAATGTATTGATGATGATGGTGAAGATTTGCAGGTTAACATCGACAGAGCAGAAGATGCTCCTGAAATGTATCAGGCTGATACTGCCGCAGCTGAAGACTCGGATGATAT
Organism: Clostridia bacterium; assembly: GCA_045645905.1. Classification (GTDB taxonomy): domain Bacteria; phylum Bacillota; class Clostridia; order Monoglobales; family Monoglobaceae; genus SIG440. Next base: position 3,243 of record JAZRJT010000025.1, on the reverse strand, counting down.
CTTAGACGATGAACTCTTCTATGAATTTGAAGATACCACCGATGATGAAATGTCAGATGACGATATTACTGATGAAGACAATTATCAGAATTTTGATTCAGACGATATTGAATTCTAAAACGGGATTATTTCCTGACTATCCGGCCTCCGCCGCTCATAGCGGAGGTATGGATGCTTGATTTATCATTGTGAGCAGAAAGTCGAGTGATATTGTATGAGTGAATACCAAAATTTTGATGCTATTCAAATAGGCCTTGCTTCACCCGAAAAAATCAGAGAATGGTCATATGGTGAGGTTAAAAAGCCCGAAACAATAAATTACAGAACCTTGAAGCCTGAAAAAGACGGTCTTTTCTGCGAAAGAATTTTCGGTCCACAAAAGGACTGGGAATGTAACTGCGGAAAGTACAAGAGGGTACGTTATAAAGGTGTAGTCTGCGACCGATGCGGCGTTGAGGTTACACGTGCAAAGGTACGTCGCGAAAGAATGGGTCACATTGAACTGGCAGTTCCCGTATCACACATCTGGTACTTTAAAGGAATTCCCAGCCGCATGGGTCTTATCCTTGATATGTCTCCCCGTCTTCTTGAAAAAGTTCTTTACTTTGCAGCTTATGTCGTAATTGACCCCGGCAAAACCGGATTGATGAAAAATCAGATTCTTGGCGAAAAAGAATATCGCGAAGAAGTTGAAAAATACGGTGAAGGCGCTTTCAAGGCAGGTATGGGTGCTGAAGCTGTTCTTGAAATGCTTCAGGCAATTGACCTTGATGCACTTTATGAAGAGCTGAAGTCTGATCTTGACGGTGCAAAAGGACAGAAAAAAATAAGAACCGTGAGACGGCTGGAGGTTGTTGACTCCTTCCGTCAGTCCGGCAACAAGCCTGAATGGATGATTATGCCTGTAATCCCCGTTATCCCTCCTGAAATCAGACCTATGGTTCAGCTTGATGGCGGCAGATTTGCAACATCCGACCTTAACGACCTTTATCGTCGTGTTATTAACAGAAATAACCGTCTTAAGAGGCTCCTTGAACTCGGAGCTCCTGAGATTATTGTAAGAAATGAAAAAAGAATGCTTCAGGAAGCTGTTGACGCACTTATCGACAACGGCAGACGCGGCAGACCTGTTACCGGTCCCGGAAACAGACCTCTTAAATCCCTTTCAGATATGCTCAAGGGTAAACAGGGTCGTTTCCGTCAGAACCTTCTTGGTAAGCGTGTTGACTATTCAGGACGTTCGGTTATCGTTGTAGGACCTGCACTCAAAATTTATCAGTGCGGTCTGCCTAAAAAGATGGCTCTTGAACTTTTTAAGCCCTTTGTTATGAAGAAGCTCGTTCAGGATGGTCTTGCACACAACATTAAGTCAGCAAAAAGAATGGTTGAACGCGTTCGCCCCGAGGTTTGGGACGTGCTTGAAAGTGTAATTTCAGAACATCCCGTTCTCCTTAACCGTGCACCAACACTTCACAGACTGGGTATCCAGGCATTTGAACCCGTACTTGTTGAGGGTAAGGCTCTTAAGCTTCATCCCCTGGTATGTACAGCCTTCAACGCTGACTTTGACGGTGACCAGATGGCGGTTCACCTTCCGCTTTCAGCCGAGGCTCAGGCAGAGGCAAGATTCCTTATGCTCTCTGCAAACAACCTGCTTAAACCTCAGGATGGTAACCCTGTAACTGTTCCTACACAGGATATGGTTCTTGGTTCTTACTATCTGACAATAAAAATTGACGATGAACTCGGTGCAGGCAAAGTATTTACTTCTGAAGACGAAGCAACTCTAGCTTATGCTAACGGAGTGGTTGGCCTTCATGCACCTATTAAGGTAAGAATTACACGAGAGATAAACGGTGAAAAAGTTACAGGCATCATCGATGCAACTGTCGGTCGTCTTATCTTTAATGAAAAGATACCTCAGGATCTTGGCTTTGTTGACAGAAGCAAGCCTGAAAACGCTTTGGCACTTGAAGTTGACTTCCGTGTTGATAAGAAAAAGCTTGGTCAGATTATTGACAAGAGCATTAAAATCCACGGCATTACAGAAACCGCCACTCTTCTTGACGATGTTAAGGCTATGGGCTTTAAATACTCAACCCGTGGTGCTATCACCGTTGGTGTTTCTGATATAGAAATCCCTGAACAAAAGAAGGTTTACCTTGCCGAAGCTGAGGAAGAAATTGAAAAGGTTACAAAGAAGTACCTGCGTGGTCTTCTTACAAACGAAGAAAGATACGAAAAGGTTATCCAGATTTGGTCAGAGACCTCTAACAAGGTTACTGATGCTTTGATGAAGAGCCTTGACGAGCTTAATCCTATCTTTATGATGGCTAACTCAGGTGCCCGTGGTAGCGTTAACCAGATTCGTCAGCTGGCTGCAATGCGTGGTCTTATGGCAGATACATCAGGTCGTACAATCGAAATTCCTATCAAGGCTAACTTCCGTGAAGGTCTTACAGTTCTTGAATACTTCATTTCAACTCATGGTGCACGTAAGGGTCTTACCGATACAGCGCTTAGAACAGCTGACTCAGGTTACCTGACACGTCGTTTGGTTGACGTTTCTCAGGAGGTTATCATCCGTGAAGACGATTGCGGTACTGATGACGGTATTGTTGTTCGCGATATCAAGGACGGCAACGAAATTATTGAAAAGGTTAAAGACCGTCTTGTTGGCCGCGTTGTTTGCGACAATGTGGTTAACCCCGAAACAGGCGAATTAATCGTCGAAAAGAATCAGATGATTTCTCCCGCAAATGCTGATGCAATTTGTGCAGCAGGCATAGAAGAAGTTAAAATCCGCAGCGTACTTAAGTGCCGTTCGCGCGTTGGTGTTTGTGCAAAATGTTACGGTCACAACCTTGCAAACGGCGAAGCAGTTAACATCGGTGAAGCTGTTGGTATCATTGCTGCTCAGTCAATCGGTGAACCTGGTACACAGCTTACAATGAGAACCTTCCACGCCGGCGGTATTGCGGGTGACGACGAAGATATTACACAGGGTCTTCCACGAGTAGAAGAACTCTTTGAAGCAAGAAGACCAAAGGGTTGTGCAATTATTTCTGAAATTGACGGTAGAGTTGTAATCAATGTTACTGATGTTAAGGGTAACGGCGAAAGAAAGACTGAAATTCAGGTTCTTAATGACGAAAATGGCGATGTAAGAACATATCTTATTCCTTACGGTGCAAAGATTGCAAGAAAGATTGCTGACGGCGAAGTTAAGGAAGTTAAGAAGGG
>JAZRJT010000024.1:0-22668 GCA_045645905.1 Clostridia bacterium | reverse complement strand
GTACACAAACTCCATTTTCCTTTGTCTGTTTGTTCCTTCTAAAAGCATCTCAAAGCCCCATTTCTAAAGGTTTTTCTATGCTTTTATTATACCATATTTTGCTTACTTTTTAAAGGTTTTTTGCAAAAAAATTGACCGCTGGCTTTGACTTTGTCAGCGGTCTGAAGGCAACACTTATTGTGTTGCCTTCTTTAGCATTGGTGCCTTTAGGCGTGGAAAACAACCCCCAGTTCTACTGGGGGGCGATAAAAAGCTTTAGCAAAAGAAAAACCTTCATGATATAATAGTAAATGGTTTGGCGACCGCATTACTAAAATATATCATGGAGGTTTTTAACAATGTTAAAGAAAACAACAAATTAAAACATACAGCACATTCAAGTTATAGGTGTCAGTTCCACATAGTATTTGCACCAAAATACAGAAAAAAGAGATATGTGGAAAGTTGAAGAAGGATATAGGCGAGATACTCCGAAAGTTATGCGAACAAAAGGGAGTAGAGATAATAGAAGCCCAAGCCTGTCAACACCATATACATATGTTGTTGTCTTGCATTGACAATAGACATATAATTTGGTAATATTATATATGTACTTTAAACAAAGAGAGGAATATGTTTTATGACAAAAGTTGATATATTTTCGGGATTTCTCGGTGCAGGCAAGACCACTCTTATAAAAAAGCTTCTTGATGAGGCGTATAAGGGTGAAAAGGTAGTTTTAATTGAGAATGAATTTGGTGAAATAGGTATTGACGGTGGTTTCCTAAAGGATGCTGGTGTTGAAATAACAGAAATGAATTCGGGTTGTATATGCTGTAGTTTGGTTGGTGATTTCAGCGAGGCTCTTAAAAAGGTTATTACAGAATTTGCTCCTGACAGAATTCTTATTGAACCATCTGGCGTAGGTAAGTTAAGCGATGTTATCAAGGCTGTTCAGGATATAAACAGCGATGAAATTGAGCTTAACAGTTTTACCGCAGTTGCAGATGCAAAGAAATGTAAAATGTATATGAAAAATTTTGGTGAGTTCTACAACGATCAGATTGAAAGTGCAGGATGTATTGTCCTTAGCCATACAACAGGTGTTGAACAGGACAAAATTGAAAATTGTGTTGAACTTATTCGCAGCAGAAACAAAAATGCTGTTGTTGTAACAACTCCCTGGGAAGAGCTTGACGGCAAAAAAATTCTTGAAGCAATGGAAGGCAGCCGCACACTTGAATCGGAACTTGATGCTCTTAAGGAAGAACATAAGGTATGCCCTGAATGCGGTGAACATCACCACCATCATCATAACGAAGAATGTAGTTGTGGACATCATCACGAACATGAGCATCATCACCATCACGGCGAGGAATGTGATTGTCACGAACATCACCATAATCACGTTCACGATACAGTTCACGAACACGCACATGATGAAGCTCATCACGGACATCACCACCACAGTGCGGATTGTGGGTGTGGATGCCACAGTCACGAACACCATCATGACCACGGACATCATCACGCTGATGACGTGTTTACAAGCTGGGGAATGGAAACATCAGGCAAATATACCATAGAGGAAATTCAAAATGCTCTTAAAGCGCTTGAAAACGAAGAAAAATATGGAATGGTCTTGCGTGCAAAAGGTATTGTAGCAGAAAAGAACGGCAAGTGGATACACTTTGACTATGTGCCCGGCGAAACTGATGTACGCTTTGGCTCTGCTGAAGTAACGGGACGCTTGTGTGTTATAGGTGCTGACCTTGATAAGGCATCTGTTGAAAAACTATTTTCTGTTAATTAATGTCGGAAGGGATGAATTAAAATGGATATAGCAGTATATTTGTTTACAGGCTTTTTAGAGTCAGGTAAATCGACGTTTTTAAAAGAAACAATGGCGGACGACAGGTTTACCAACGGTGAAAGAACCCTTCTTTTGCTTTGCGAGGAAGGCGAGGTTGAATTTGACGGTGAAAAAATGGCAGAAAAAGAGGTTTATATTGAAGTAATCGACGATGTTTCGGATATAAACACAAAAAATTTGCAAAATCTTTGCAAAAAACATAAGGCTAATAGAGTTGTGGTTGAATATAACGGAATGTGGCAGATACCTGTTTTGTATGAAAACATGCCTGATGAGTGGATTTTGTATCAGGAAATTACTTTTATGGATTCGGGTAGTTTCATTCCTTACAACACAAATATGCGGAGTCTTGTTGTGGACAAATTGCAAAACTGTGATCTGGTTGTATTTAACAGATGCAAAAAAGACGTCGACAAGCAGGAATTGCACAAAATTGTTCGCGGTGTTAGCAGACGTACCGACATAATTTATGAATATGAAGACGGAACAATTGAGCCTGATGAAATTGAAGACCCATTACCATTTGATATTGATGCTGAAATCATAAATGTGAATATAAAAGATTTTGCCATATGGTACAGAGATTTGGTTGAGGAAATGGATAAATATAACGGAAAGACAGTTAAATTTACTGGTATCCTGACTATAGACAATCGTATGCCTAAGGATTGCTTTGTAATAGGACGGCCCGTTATGACTTGCTGTGTTGATGATATTGCATTTAAAGGTGTTCTGTGCTGTAATCGTTCGGCAATGATGAAAAACGGAGACTGGATTATTCTTACTGCAAAGGTTAAAATTGAAAAACACAAATTGTATCACGGTAAAGGCCCTGTTTTGTATATGGAAGATTATTCTGTAACAACCGAGCCCGAAGACCCTGTAGCGACATTTTATTAAAATTTTCACAACTCCTGAAATATTGCATATACTATGTAAAAGTATAGTGAAATTTCAGGAGGCGATTTTTTTGTCAGGAATTGCAGGAATTGTCAGTTTTCAAAGAAAATTGAGTTCAGAACTTGATAAAGTCAGAACTATGACTGAAATACAGACAGGCAGAGGTGGAAGTGCTTTAAAGGTTAAAAATGCTGAATATGGCGTGTTTGGTTGTACATCACTGATTCCTTGCTGTGATAAAGCGATGGAAATTCCCTGCTCAATAAGATTTGATGGTGCAGAATATACCATCTGCTTTGACGGACTGTTGTATAATACCGACGAATTAAAACGTGAGCTTGGAAAACATAAAATCCGCACCGACAAAATGGAAGATGCCGAGCTTGTTCTTCATTCATATATGCGTTGGGGTGCGGGTTGTTTAAACCGATTGAATGGTGTTTTTGCTTTTTCGGTGTGGAATTCCAAAAAACGTGAAATGTTTCTGGCAAGGGACAGGTTTGGTATTAAACCGCTATATTATACAATAAAAAACGGATGTGTGCTTTTTGCATCCGAAATCAAAGGAATTCTTGCCCATCCTGATGTTGATGCTGTCATTGATAAAGAAGGTATTTGTGAAGTTTTAGGGCTTGGCCCTGCACAGACACAAGGATGCGGAACTTTTTGCGGCATAAACGAAATTTTGCCCGCACACTTTGCGATATACAACGAACATGGGTTTAACCAACATCGCTACTGGAAGCTTGAATCACGTCCATTTAAAGAAAGCTTTGATGAGTGTCTTGAAGAAACAAAGCGTCTTCTCTTTGGTGCCGTAAACTCACAATTTGAAGAAAAAGGAAGGAATCTGGCTTTTTTCTTATCGGGCGGTGTTGATTCAAGTGCAATAACTGCATTGGCATCAAAGAAATTTGGTGAAGGAATTAATACATTTTCACTCCGTTACAGCGGAAATGATGATTATTTTACACCTACTGAATATCAGCCGGCATCGGACGATTATTATATTGATTTGGTAAGAGAACACTGTCGGACAAATCACCATGTTGTGACTGTCAACAATGAAGATTTAGTTAAGCATCTTACTGACGCCGTAGATTGCCGCGACCTTCCGGGAATGGCTGACGTTGATTCTTCCCTATACTTTTTGTGCAAAGAGATGGGTTCTTCATTTAGCGGTGCATTTTCGGGTGAATGTGCTGACGAAGTTTTTGGCGGTTATCCTTGGTTTCATAGACGTGAGGATTTTGAGGCGAATATCTTTCCCTGGGCAAAAAATATCGAGCTAAGACAAAAGCTTGTCTGTCCGGAGCTTTTAAGCGGTGATACGATTTTGGATTATATTTATTCTAAATATAATAGCAGTATTGCTGATACTCCCAGATTTAATACAGATAATGACATAGAGATGCGTCGTCGCGAAATCGCACATCTTAATCTTAATTGGTTTATGTATACATTGGGTGCCCGGAGCGAGCGTATCGGTATGAACTGCGGCCTTGAAATAAGAATGCCGTTTTGTGATTACAGATTAGTTGAATATATATGGAACGTTCCGTGGGAATATAAAACACATAATGGGAGAGAAAAAGGACTTCTTCGCACAGCTCTTGACGGTATTCTTCCGGAAGATGTTCTGTGGCGTAAAAAAAGCCCCTTTCCAAAGACACATAACCCTGAATACGAGAGAATGGTCAAAGAAATGGTATACGACATTTTAAATGATAAAAATTCGTGTATTCACCACGTTATAAACGAGAAATATATTCTTGAACTTATGGAACAGCCTTCAGATTACGGCAAACCCTGGTTTGGTCAGCTTATGGCGCTGCCACAGCTATATGCATATATTGTTCAGATTGAATACTGGCTGAAAAAGTATAAGATTACTATAAAAGTATAGACTTACACGGTACAAAAGACCTCTCCTCGGCTCGCTTATGGAGTATGGCGAGCCGGGAGAAAAGCTGTACATAATTAAGTTTATAACGATAAATTTACACATTTGTTAAGGGGTGAGGGTAATTGAGTGCTGCTTTAGAATATGTTGTTCCTGAAATTGATGCAGGAAAGACTGTTGAACAAGTATTAAAAAGAGAATACAATGTTTCTTCGTCGCTGCTTACCTATCTTAAATTGAACTCTAGACTTTTTATAAACGGCAAGGTGTGCCGTTCTGTTGACAAGTTATGTCAAGGTGATATTCTCCTGGCTGATGTATCTGAGGATACGGGTGGTTTTGGCAATATTCTTCCGTGGGAAAAAGAGATAGATGTGATTTATGAAGACGATTTTTTACTTGTTGTAAATAAACCGGGTAATATGGCGTCACATCCTTGTCTGGGAAATTATGCAGAAACTCTTGCCAATGCTGTAATGTATTATTGGCATACAAACGGGGAATATCATAATTATCATATAGTAAACAGACTTGATAAGGACACATCGGGAATTTGCGTTATAGCAAAAAATAGATTTGCTCACGGTGTTATTTCAAAGCAAATGCGTGAAGGTTTTGTTGAAAAAGGCTATATGGCAATAATTCACGGTACACCTGTTCCGGACAAGGGGTGCATAGAGTTCCCTATAAAACGTGCGGAAACAGGTATTATTAAAAGGATGGTTGCTCCTGATGGTAAGTATGCAAAAACTATCTATAAAACGATACTGGAAGGAAGCGGCTATTCTCTGCAGGAAATACGTCTTGAAACGGGCAGAACTCACCAGATAAGGCTTCATTTTTCACATATAGGACATCCCTTGGTTGGAGATTGGCTTTATGGAATAGGCGATGATGAAAAAGAAATTATTAATAGACAAGCTCTGCACGCGGGATATATAAAATTTTATCATCCTGCAGAAAAAACGGAATTGAAATTTGAGTGTAAAATCCCCGAAGATATGCTTAAAATCCTAAATAGTTTGTGAAAAAGAAATGGAAAATAACAGTAAGGTAACAAAAAATTCTAAAAAAATTAACAAAACCGAAAAAAAGTGTTGACTTATAACGAAATTTTTAGTATTCTATTACTATCAGTTTAAAATCGATGATTATGATTTGGATATGACTAAAGGAGCGTTTTTATGTTTTTAAAGGAAATTGTTGTCCAGAATCAGGTAGGTCTCCACGCAAGACCTGCTACATTCTTCATCCAGAAGGCCAACGAATATAAGTCAAGCATCTGGGTTGAAAAGGACGAAAAAAAAGTTAATGCAAAAAGCCTGCTTGGTGTGTTATCTTTGGGTGTTACCAAGGGTGTCAGCATCACTATTATGGCAGAAGGTTCTGATGAAGAACAAGCAGTTAATGAGCTTGTATCTTTGATTTCTTCAGATTTTGCATAAGAATATTGTTAAAAATTTTCTTTTTGAAAAATGTCTTACGTCAGTAAGGCATTTTTGTAATTTTGACAGTAAATTTAGAGGTCAGCGTTTTATGTCGGATATTAAGAAAAAGCTGTCTTCTTTGCCCTTGTGTCCCGGTGTATATATTATGAAGGATAAGGATGGTAAAATCATTTATGTTGGCAAAAGTAAGGCTTTAAAGAATCGTGTCAGTCAGTATTTTGTCAATCTCGCAAGTCACACGGCAAAAACCCGTGCAATGGTCAGCCAGATTGATGATTTTGAGTATATAATTACAGATTCAGAAACCGAAGCCCTTGCTCTTGAATGTAATCTTATAAAAAAATATCGACCCAAATACAATATATTACTTAAAGATGACAAGCAATATCCGTATATCAAAATTACCGCCAACGAGCTGTATCCCCGTATTTTTATGACTCGCCGTGTGGTAAAGGATGGCGGGCTGTATTTTGGACCGTATATGACGGCAATTAGTTTAAAGGAGGCGGTGGAGGAAATACGCAAGACCTTTAAAATTCGCAGCTGCAGAAAACCGCTGAATAAGCCAAGCGACAGACCTTGTCTGTATTATCAGATAGGTATGTGCAGTGCTCCTTGTGCTGGAAAAATTTCACAGGAAGAATACTGTAATTCTGTGACAGATGCGATTAATGTTCTTAACGGAAAGTATGAAGAAATGGTTGATGAACTTAAAGATAAAATGCTTGAAGCGTCACAAAATCTTGAATTTGAAAAAGCTGCAATTTACAGAGATAAAATTGACAGCATCACCATACTGGGTGAAAATCAAAAAGTTTCATCATCTGCCGAAAATAATATGGACGTAATCGGAGTACACAAAGAAGGGACAAATTATTGCATACAGGTATTCTATTACCGCAAAGGAAGCGCTGTAGGGTCAGAATACTTTACACTTGAAAATGAACTTGGTACTCCTTCAGAAGTGACTGAAAACTTTGTAAAGCAATTTTACTTTACAGCATCGAAAATACCGAAGGAAATAGTGATTTCAGAAGATTTTGAAGACAAAGAAACTGTCTCTCAATGGCTATCTGCGTCTGCAGGATATAAAATCACCTTTACAGTGCCGCAAAGAGGCAAAAAGGCTGAAATTGTAAAAATGGTTTTACGAAATGCAAGAGAATCGTTATATAAATATCAACTTATGAAAAATAAAAATCAGGAAAAACAAAATAGAATTTTGTCGCAGCTTTCTGAAATTCTTGAGCTTTCAAAAACTCCATTCAAAATTGAATCATATGATATATCAAACTTTTCAGGAGCATCGTCTGTTGGGGTACAGATTGTATATGTCAATGCTGTTCCTAAAAAAAATCTGTACAGAAAATATAATATAAAAACAGTAGAAGGAGCAAATGATTACGACAGCACCCGTGAAGTTATTTTCCGCAGGATTAACGAAGCATACAAGGAAGAGGATTTAATAAAAAAGGGAGAGCTGGAGCCTGAAAAAGCAAAATTTTTTCCAATACCTGATCTTATTTTACTTGATGGGGGCAAAGGCCATGTTTCGGCTGATAAAATGCTTCTTGACACAATGGGCGAGGATATCCCCGTTTTTGGGCTTGTAAAGGATAAAACACACCGAACCCGTGGCATAACCGATGAAAATACAGAGCTTGCTATTGATAAAAAATCAGAGCTTTTCAGGTTTCTTGCAGGAATGCAGGATGAAGTTCACCGTTTTGCCATAAATGCAAGCCGAAGCAAGCACGAAAAAAAGAACATTCACTCGGAACTTGAAGACATTCCCGGAGTGGGAGCAGCAACCCGAACAAGATTATTAAAATTCTTTGGTGGAATGGAAGAAATAAAAAACGCAACTTTGGATGAGTTGATGGCGGTGATTTCATCAAACGTTGCCCAAAATGTTTATAATTATTTTAATAAGGACGAATGATATGGCAGTTATAGTTGACCGATGTGCAGATTCGGATTTTTTTGAGGACCTTGACAGGCGCAAAATAAAATATTATAAGTCATATGACCTTGATTTTTTGTATAAACCCATTAATACTCACCCTGATATGCAGATACACTTTATCTCAAAAAGAATTGCTGTTGTTGCACCATCGGCATATGAGTATTACAGAGATGCTTTGCCCGATGGTATAACTTTACACAGAGGAGCAAAAGACCCTGATGGTACATATCCCGGTGATTGTGCATATAACGTGGCAAAACTCGGTAAAAAGATTATAGGAAATCTGACTTATACAGATGCTGTTATCAAAAAAATGTATACAGACATTGGGTTTGAGTTTATAAATGTAAAGCAAGGATATACAAAGTGTAATCTTTGTATAGTTGATGATAATTCGGTCATAACGGAGGATGAAGGACTGTATAAAACATTGACTGCAAATGGCATAGATGTGCTCAAAATACCAAAAGGCGAAATAGAGCTAAAGGGTTTTGATAACGGATTTATAGGCGGTGCCTCAGGTTTTATTGATAATAAAAGCATTGCATTTTATGGAGATATATTAAAATGCTCATATTATAAACATATTGAAAAATTTATAGCAGAAAAAAATGCTGACATAATTTGTTTATCGCAAACTGTACTTAAAGATTTTGGCAGTATTCTTTTTTTCGATGAGAAAATATATTAAATTTTAAAATATCAAATAGAAATTAAATTTAGATATTAAAAACAAAATGCTCAACAATTTTTTAAAGTTGAGCATTATTTTTTCGAAAGGGTATTGATTTCTTCAGAAAGATGTGGTATAATTTCAATATACATAATTGCACATAATAAAAATTATGTGCAATTTGAAGGAGGATATTTTATGAAAAAGTTTGCAGATGCACCCGAACCATTGATTTCCTTTTTATTATATATTGAAAATATTCAGGGGAAGTCTGTAAAAACTGCTGAAAGCTATTATTTTGATTTGCGTGCTTTTTACAGATTTATAAAAATTAAATTTGATAATCTTCTTGAAGAAACTGATTTTAACTCAATAGATATTTCAGGTATTGATTTATCATACATCAAAAAAGTTGATTTGAATTTGATTTATGAATATATGAATTTTCTTAACCGCGAACGTGATAATTCGCCGTCATCACGTGCACGAAAAATCGCATCAATTCGTTCGTATTTTAAATATCTGTGTAAATCAAACATCTTGGAAACAAATCCTACAACCGATTTGGAGACAATTAAATTACGAAAACGTTTGCCTGTGCATTTTACTCTTGAGGACAGCATCGATTTGCTTGACGGAATTGAAGGAAAAAATGCTTTGAGAGATTATTGTATTATAACATTATTCCTTAACTGTGGTATGCGTCTTGCGGAGCTTGTGGGTATTAATATTACTGATATACGTGGGGATAAGCTGACGGTTGTTGGCAAGGGCAACAAAGAACGCACGATTTATTTAAATGAAGCCTGTCTTGATGCAATTTCATCATATATGACTGTACGTAAAAACAAGTCGGCAACTGCATCGGATAAAAATGCTTTGTTTTTGTCGTCAAGAAATAAACGCATAAGTAGACGCACAGTTCAGCATCTTGTTGAAATTAACGTTAAAAAGCTTGGCCTTGATCCACATAAATACACAACTCATAAATTAAGACACACTGCTGCAACACTTATGTATCAATCTGGTGTTAATATACGAGCGCTCCAGGAAATTCTAGGTCACGAACAGCTTACAACAACTGAAATTTATACCCATGTCAGCAATGAGCAGCTTAAAGAGGCAGTTTCTGCCAATCCCCTCTCTTCAATAAAAAAAGAAAAACCAGAATAAAATTACAATAATTATATTATGTAAACCAAAGTATGTTTTAAAACCGTCAGAATAGAACAATGTGACTACGCCGCTCCCCGCCTGCGGCGGTCGCAGCAAGTGCGCTTTGTTTGCCCATGTGCATTTCGGCAAAGCCGAAAATTTTGCACGGGCATTTAAATCGTGTTTTTATATAATAGGAAATACGCAATTTCCTATTATATAAAAAACTGACGGTTTTAGTATACGTATTATCTTTTTATTTTACCTGTAGTTGTTTTTGCCATTTCGGTTTCCTGAACAGTATACCTGTTGATTTTTTTGTATTGTATCAACTGCTCGTTAACAGATGAAATATGCTCTGCTATTACTTCTTCTTTGTTGCCTTCAAATTGTTCATCGGTGACTATTTTACAGCAAATATTATCTCCCTCTGCATATACGATACATTCTTTTATGGCAGGCGAAAGGTTTACAAGAGTTTCTATTTCTTCAGGGAATACATTTTTACCATTTGAAAGAACAATAACGTTTTTCTTTCTGCCGCAAATGTACACAAAACCATCCTTATCCATTCTTCCCATATCTCCGGTATAAAACCAGCCATCTTTGATAACCTCTGCTGTTTTTTCAGGCTCATTATAATATCCAAGCATTACGTTTTCACCGCGTGCAATAATTTCACCGATGCCATTTTCACCCGGATTATCGATTTTAACTTCAACACCCGGAATTGCCGGGCCAACCGAACCTGTACTCATATGCGTATCGTTTTCCGCGGTAAGAACAGGTGATGTTTCTGTCAGGCCATATCCCTGAATTGATAATACTCCGATATCGTTGAAAAACTTAAGAACATCAGGAGATGCCGCTGCTGCGCCGATAATAACAAGGCGAAGTCTTCCTCCCATTCCGTCAAGAATCTGCTTAAACAGCTTTCTTCTGATATCTATGCCGACCTTTCTTAATGCATTAGATACTTTAAGTGCAATTTTAATGGTTTTATCCTTGCCTTGTGCATCAATTTTTCTTCTGACTGCAAGCATCATTTCTTCAATAATTCTGGGAACACCAACAAAAATCGTTACACCATATTCATTAAGGCATTTTGCAATTCTCAGTCCTTCGCAAAATACATTGCACATACCCATTGAAAGGAACAACATTGTCTGTACCATACCAAAAGTATGATGAAGCGGCAACAATGCCATATTTACATCTGTCTCATAGAATTTCTCCCAAAGGCTCATACCATAAATGTTTGAGGTCAGGTTATTCTGTGAAAGCATAACAGCCTTTGATGCAGATGTAGTTCCTGAAGTAAAAAGCAAAACACTCATTTCGTGTGTACTGATTTCAATAGCATCATACTCTTTTTTGTTATTTGCTTCTTTACCTAAAGCAAGCAAATCCTGAAACTCTTTATCCTCGGTACACACCTTCATTATATCATAATTTCCCACTCTGTCTTTAAATTCGCCGCCATAGAAAAGTGCCTCTGCCTGAGAACGCTTAATCTGGTCTTCAATTTCATAATCAAGCAGACCTCTGTCAAGGGGAACTATTACTCCTCCTGCAGAAATTGCGGCAAGAAACACTATAATCCATTCATAGCTGTTTTTACCAATTACGGCAATACGTTTACCAGCTAGGTCTTTTTCCATAAATGCACGGGCAAGATACTCAACTTCTTTGTTGAGCCTTGAATATGTAATATCATCATAGTAAACTTTTTTATTTTCGTCTTTTTTCTTTATCTTAAATGCAATATTGTTTTCATATTTAACTGCGCAAGTTTCAATCATTTCTCTTAAATGTGAATATTTTTTATACATAATAAGCCTCCGTTTTAAACACTTGTTAATCTAGTTTGCAATACTAGATTAACATATAATGGAAACTTTGTCAAGAAATATCTTGAATTTTTTCGAGAAATATTATATAATCTAATTAAGTATAAAAGAAAGTTGGTTTTTATATGTACGTTAAAAAAGAAAAATTAATATCCGCTTTTGCTGAAATAGAACAAGTATTGACAAACTATTCCCTTCCGTCGTGGGATATATTGCCTGATATAGATTTATATATGGATCAGGTAGTATCGGTGGTGACAAAATATCTTGATATGCCCAACAGCTCAATAAAGTTTAACAAGCCCCTTACTCCGTCAATGATAAACAATTATGTTAAACTGGGGATTATTCCTGCTCCCAGACAAAAAAAATATTCAAAGATACATCTTGCATATCTTTTAATTGTTTGCACACTTAAACAAACTTTGGATATGTCAACCATTCAGCAGATAATTCCTGTAGGAATTGATGAAAACGAAGTGCAAAAAACCTATAATTCTTTTGTCAGAAATCAGCATACAGCGTTTAACTATGTATTTAGTCAGACCCGTGCGGTTGCAGACCCGATTTTCACTCTTGAAGGCAACAATCAGGATAGAATGAATGACCTTATTATGCAGGTTTCTGTGTCGGCAAATCTTTTTAAGACGCTTACCGAAAAAATTACACATCTTGAAAAAGAATAGTTATTAATATAAATATTAAACGGTAGACATTCAAATCTACCGTTTATATGTTTTAATAGCCTATTTCTCTTGCTAAATCTTTGAGTTTTTTTGCAGAGCTTTGAAGTCCCTGCAGTTCTTCATCGTTAAAATCTATTTGCAAAACCTTTTCTGCCCCATCACTTGATATAATGGTTGGTACAGATAAGCAGATATTACTAATTTCGTATTCGCCGTCAAGCAGACTTGATACGGTAAGAATTGATTTTTCGTTGCCTATTATACTTTCAACAATACGTTTAACCGATAATGCTATTGCATAATATGTTGCACCCTTTTTCTCTATTATTCCGTATGCTGAATTCTTTACTGTTTCGTGAAAATGTTTTTTTGACAATTCCTCGGCATCGCACACACCACTGGATGAACAAAATTCCTTTATATTCATTCCTGCAACAGATGTTCTGCTCCAGGCTGCAACCTCTGAATCACCATGTTCACCAATTATATATGTGTGGACATTACGCACATCTACATTGGTATACTCACCAAGTAAATATTTAAGTCTTGCGGTGTGCAGAACAGTACCCGAGCCAAGAACGGGATTTTTTGAAAGAAGTGATATTTTATATGTTACATATGTTAGTATATCCACTGGGTTGGTAACCATAAGCAAAATTGTATCGTCGTGGCAATATTTTAGTACATTTTTAACTATGCTCTCCATAATTTTTGCATTTCTTTTCAGCAAATCAGTACGTCTTTCACCCGGCTCCTGGCTTGCACCTGCTGTAATTATAACCATATCCGATCCTTTTATATCCGGATAATCCCCTGCAACAATTTTTACAGGATTTACAAAACTGATACCGTGATTCATATCCAAGGCATCGCCTTCTGCTTTGTTTTTATTTAAATCAATCAAAACAATTTCAGACACAAGACCGCTGAGCATCAGCGTGTATGCCGTTGTAGAGCCTACGGCACCTGCACCGATTATGGTGATTTTTCCTTTAAACATTTGAAGCGCTCCTCTCTTTTGCTATTATGATTTATTTTTTGTATGTTTGCAGAATATATACAAATATTTATAATTTAATATTTACAATCTTTCGATATTATAGTATAATATATATATATTTTTTTTTAGTGAGGTGACTTTAATGTATATAGGAATAGATTTAGGTGGTACAAATATCGCGGTTGGTCTTGTAGATGACAATGGCAAGATTCTTGCTCAGGACTCAACTCCAACACTTGCCAACCGTGAGTATAAAGAAATTGTTAAAGATATGATTGATGTTTCTGAAAAGGTTGTTGCTAAAGCAGGTTTCAGTATGAATGATGTTAAGGGCATGGGCATTGGTTGTCCAAGTGCTGTTGACAACGAAACAGGTGAGGTGGTATTTACTGCAAATATTCCTTCGTTCAGCAATCTTCCTCTAGTTAAAGAAATTCAAAAATACCATAATATCCCAGTCGCCTTGGAAAATGACGGCAATGCCGCAGCATTGGGTGAATATGCCGTTAATGGCGAAAATGCCGGTGTATTTGTTGCTGTTACATTGGGTACAGGCGTCGGCGGCGGAATTATACTTGACGGTAAAATCTTCCGCGGTTCAAATGGCGCTGGTGTTGAAATCGGACACATCCCTCTTGTACACAACGGTATAAAATGCGGTTGTGGCAATCGTGGATGCTGGGAGGCTTATGCATCAGTTACTGCTCTTATTCAGCAAACCAAGGTTGCAATTGAAAAGCATCCTGAAAGCCTTATGAAAGCAATTGCAGATAGCCGTGGTGCTGTAAATGGCAGAACTGCCTTTGATGCAGCAAAACAAGGCGACAAGGTCGCTCAGGAGGTTGTTAAAAAGTATATCGAATACATAGCAGGCGGAGTTCTTGCAATGGTAAATATATTCCAGCCTGAGAAGCTGGTTATTGGCGGCGGTATCAGCAAGGAAGGCGATTATTTAATCAAGCCGATAGCTGAATATGTAAAGGAACACGATTTCAATAAAATATTTACTCCTGTTAAAATCGAGGCAGCAACACTCTATAATGATGCCGGCATAATCGGTGCGGCGTTTGCGGCAAAAAATATGTTATAAATACGAATACACACAAAATAAATATCCACCCGCATAGCGGGTGGTATTTCATTTTCGGGCATAGCCCTACCCACTACTGGCTACGCACAAGTGCGTCTTTTAATTGGCCTGCCAGCCATGCAACTGTTACTTACTACCCATAAATGGGTCCCGTGGGTCAAATAGGCTCAACTGGTCACTTTCTTTATCCCTTTTCAATTGGTCTGCTATGTACGTTTTTATCGCCTTACTGTTTTTACCCACGGTATCAACGTAATATCCTTTGCACCAAAATTCGCGATTTCGGTATGCAAACTTCATATTTCCCCATCTTTGAAATATCAGTAATGCACTTTTCCCTTTCAAGTATCCCGTAAATCCCGAAACACTCATCTTGGGCGGGATACTCACTAACATATGTATATGGTCTGGACATACTTCGCCTTCTATTATTTCAACGCCTTTCCACTGACATAATTGCCGTAATATTTCCCGTATCTCCAATCTTATTTCTTCATAGAATACTTTTCGTCTGTATTTAGGTGCAAATACTATGTGATACTTGCAATTCCATTTTTTGTGTGCTAAACTATTTGTGTCTATGTGTTCTTTTTTATAGATTAAATCCTCCAATGTGTTTTCTTTTTGACTGGCAGGTCATTTTTATTATAACACATTGGAGGATTTTGTTCACCGGTTAACCTTTATTGAACCACGCGACTATCGCGTGGTTTTCGTTATACAAAAAACCCGCATTTTTTGCGGGTGTTTTTTTAAATTAAAAGTTCATCAAGAAAATCAAAGCCATCGTTATTTACAACTCGTACTTTTATATCAAGTTCTCTTTCAATATCAGCAATTGTGACATTATCAAGAAAAACATCTTCCTCGTGTTTAAGCATTGAAATCGGTATCAGTAGGTATTCGCCCAAATTCTTGCCCTTGAGCTGATTTATAATATCTCCTCCGGTAACAAGACCACTTACGGTAATCTTTTCACCAAAGAATGTATTTTTTATCTTTTCAACATTTATTTTATCAAAGCCAAGCTGTGACACAAGGGCACATATGAAATCATATGCAAGATATCCGGTGACAACAGTTTTTTTACTTTTAACTGTTTTATCTTCGCACATATCAAGGGCATCATCAAATTCCCATTTTAGCGACGAACATAGCCCTACACCGTTTTCAATCTGCGGAAATCCGTCATACTCGGAGTAGCGTGGTATTTCCTCTCCCGCCATAATATAAAATTCATCTGCAAGGTAGACAAAATTTATGTCACGCTCTTCTTTAAATTTTTTCTGCCAGATGGAAACCTGTTTGATAACCTGAGCCGAAGACTCTTTATCAAAAGGTTTAAGTTCTGCTAAACCATCTCTGTATGCCGAAAGGCCTACAGGAACAATCGAAAGGCTTTCAACCGAGTCACCTAAAGAATATATATCACTTATTGTTCTGTCAAGCTCTGCACCGTCATTATATCCGCGGCACAGCACAATCTGACAGTTTATCTGCATACCGCTGCCCGAAAAACGCTTTAACTGCTCCATAATTTTGCCTGCAAATTTGTTGTTAAGCATCTTGCAACGAAGTTCGGGGTTGGTTGTATGGACAGATACATTTATTCTTGGTATTGCATAATCAATTATTCTGTCTAAATCTTTATCACTCATATTGGTAAGGGTAACATAATTGCCCTGTAAAAACGAAAGACGATAATCGTCATCCTTAAAATAACAGCTTTCGCGCATATTTGTGGGAAGCTGATCAATAAAGCAGAAAATGCATTTATTGCGACAGGAGCGAGGCTCGTCAATAAGCAGAGTGTCAAACTCAATTCCCAAAGGCTCGTAATCCCCGTTAATCAGTTCAACAGTTCTGTTTTGCAGTTCAATATTTAATTCTTCATTTGCGGAAAGAAACATATAATCAAGGTAGTCACAAACTTCATTTCCGTTTATGCTGATAATTGTATCGCCGGGCAGTATACCACACTTTTCAGCGGGTGAGCCGGGTAATACTCTATTAACTTTTGCTGACATTTTCTGCTCCTTTGTTAATTTTATTATCCATTATCTTGTAAAACGGTTAAGGAACGTTTTTGTACGCTCATGTGCAGGATTATCAATAACCTCTGACGGAGTGCCTTCTTCTACAATATACCCGTCAGCCATAAAGATAATTCTGTCTGCAACATTTTTTGCAAACTCAATTTCATGAGTAACAATCACCATAGTCATATCTTTTGCCGCAAGGTCACGGATAACCTTAAGAATTTCGCCTGTGAGTTCAGGGTCAAGGGCAGATGTAGGCTCGTCAAAGAGCATAACCTTGGGATTCATAGCAAGGGCACGTGCAATTGCAACACGCTGTTGCTGACCGCCGGATAGCTGATAGGGATATGAATTGATTTTATCAATAAGGCCAACCTGCTCTAAAAGCTCTTTTGCAGATTTTGTGGCATCTTCACGTGATTTGCCGTTTACAAGCATTGGTGACATTATTATATTTTCAAGAACAGATTTATGAGGAAAGAGATTAAAGTTTTGAAAAACCATTCCAAGCTTTTGATATACCAGCTTGTTTTTGTCTGTTTTTCCGTAAATGCCGTCTTTAACAACAGTATTACCGTCGATAATAATAGTACCGTCATCGACAGTTTCAAGATTGATTATGGAACGCAAAAAGGTGCTTTTACCCGAGCCTGAAGGACCGATATTTGCTACAACTTCCCCTTCCTGCACTTCCATACTTACGTCTTTTATAACCTCAAGTTTACCAAAGCTCTTTTTTATATTAATTGCATTAATAACCGACATTAACTGCACCCCCTATCCTTTATAATAATCAAGCTTCTTTTCAACATAACCTAGCAATAGGGTTAAAACACCGTTGAAAATAAGGAAATAGAGCGCTGTCGAAAACAAAGGCCAGATAAGACCCTGCTTTGAAAAACGCTCGGCAACCATCAGAATTTCCACAACGCCGATAACACGTGCAAGGGCAGTATCCTTGACAAGGGTTATTATTTCGTTTCCCATAGGCGGAACAATTCGTTTTACAACCTGAAACATTACAACCTTAAAAAAGACCTGTGTTTTGGACATAGCAAGAACCTGTCCTGCCTCGTACTGACCCTTGGGGATACTTTCAATACCGCCACGATAGATTTCTGAAAAATACGCCGCATAGTTGATTGAAAAAGCAATAAATGCAGCCATCAATCTGTCACGCATTGGAATTCCCCATAAAAGCCCAGGGGCATACAGAACCACAAAAAGCTGGAGCATCAGTGGTGTACCTCTGATAATCCAGACAAAAGTTTTCATTATATATTTAATTGGTTTGAATTTAGCCATTGCGCCTAATGTAATCAGCAATCCAAGAGGTATAGCAACCAACAGAGTTACTGCAAATAACAGACAGTTAAGCCCAAAACCTTCAAACAAAGATGAAATAATCGATTGAATTTTATCCATATGAAATTTATCTACTTTCTGAAAAATTGTTCAGTGGGAGCATCGCTCCCACTGAAACAAAATAATATGCGTTAATTTACTGAGCTTTTGATACCATTACCTGCTTGTTTTCCATATAAGGAACAGAAATGCTCATATTTTCAAGTCTTTCGTCGGTAATTGTCATACCGTTCCAGATACAGTCAATGTTTTTGGAGTTAAGCTCGATTTCTTTTGAATTCCAGTTGATTTCTACAAAGTTTGCTTCAACGCCAAGCTTTGCACAAACAGCTTCAGCAAATTCTGTTTCAAAACCGATAAGCTCCTGATTGTCGTCCTCATAGTTCATAGGAGCAAAGAGTGTGATTCCGATAATCATTTCACCCTTGTCCTTTATGTATGCAAGGTCGCCTTCTGTCACAGCATCATCAAATGCTTTACCATCCTTGATAAGAAGGTCACCCAGTTTGTAATTTGCAGCAATTTTATCCATTGTGCCGTCAGCCATAAGTTCAGCAATTGCTGCATTTACAGCAGGAACAACATCACTGCCCTTACGGAATGCAATACCATATTCTTCGGGGTTGAAGTCCTTACCCTCAACTACTGAAAGGTCAGCAAAGTCTGTACCTTCGCCAATTGAGCCGATTGATGTAACATAGTCAACAATAGCGATATCAGATGTACCTGCAGCAACGTCCATAAGAGCTGTAGCCATTGAATCAACGGCTGTGAACTTTGCATTTGCAAAATATTCGTTTGTTGTTGCAAGCTCTTCACCTGCTGAACCCGCTTCTGCTACTACCAAAGCACCGTCAACTGACGCTGAATAATCAACAGCAACATCGTCTTTGTTGCCGCAAGCTGCAAGACCAAATGCAACAACTACTACCATCATAAGAGCCAATACTTTTGTTAAATTCTTCATTTTTAAAATCTCCTTTGAAATAGATTTATATATTACTTTAACAGTTTAGCACACTAAATTAATAAAGTCAAGAGTTTTTTAAAAAAAGACCGTAGAATTTTCTACGGTCTTATAATTAAATTATTCAGCAATAATTCTTCTAAGGTTGATTCTGCCCTGTTTGTCGATTTCGATAACCTGAACCTTGATATCGTCGCCAACCTTTACAACATCCTCTACCTTTTCAACTCTGGTTTTGTCAAGTTTAGAGATATGAACAAGACCGTCTTTGCCGGGAAGGAATTCAACAAATGCACCGAAGTCCATAATTCTTACAACCTTACCGTCGTAAATTTCACCGATTTCAGGTTCTTTTACAATGCCTTCAATAATTTTCTTTGCAGCCTCGCCCATTTCGCTATTTGGAGCAGAAATGAATACTCGACCATCTTCTTCAATATCAATTTTAGCACCTGTATCTGCAACAATCTTCTGGATAACCTTACCGCCTGAGCCGATAACATCACGGATTTTGTCAACAGGGATTTCAAGATGAATAACCTTGGGTGCGTACTGTGAAACTTCATCACGAGGTTTTGCGATAGCCTTAAGCATTACTTCGTCAAGGATGTAATATCTTGCATCACGTGTTTCGGTAAGTGCGTTTTTGATGATTTCAGGTGTAAGACCGTCAATCTTAAGGTCCATCTGAATTGCTGTGATACCCTTCTTTGTACCTGCAACCTTAAAGTCCATATCACCAAAGAAGTCTTCAAGGCCCTGAATATCAAGGATAGTGATAAATCTTTCGCCTTCGGTAACAAGACCAACAGAGATACCTGCAACGGGAGCCTTAATGGGAACACCTGCATCCATAAGAGCAAGCGTACTGCCACAGATACTACCCTGTGAAGTTGAACCGTTTGAGCTGAGGACTTCAGATACAAGTCTTATTGCATAGGGGAACTCTTCTTCTGAAGGAATAACAGGAACAAGAGCACGTTCCGCCAAAGCACCGTGACCGATTTCACGTCTGCCGGGGCCACGTGAGGGCTTAGTTTCACCAACACTGTATGAGGGGAAGTTATAGTGATGAATATATCTTCTGTATTCTTCTGTGTCAAGACCGTCAATAATCTGTGCATCACCAAGAGCACCGAGTGTTGCAACGGTAAGAACCTGAGTTTGTCCACGTTTGAAAAGACCACTACCGTGTGCTCTGGGGAGAAGGCCAAC
The DNA here is from genome assembly GCA_045645905.1 of Clostridia bacterium. Classification (GTDB taxonomy): domain Bacteria; phylum Bacillota; class Clostridia; order Monoglobales; family Monoglobaceae; genus SIG440. The sequence goes on along the minus strand of JAZRJT010000024.1, from coordinate 2,559 downwards.
TTCTGATGCAAGGGGTCTGAGCTGCTGAATTGCACGGCCGTCAACACGCTTGCCTTCATCAAGAAGCCAACGTCTTACTATTGTCTTCTGCAGCTTATAAAGTGCATCTTCGATATCCTGAGCATATTCTTCTGCAGGATATGTTTCTTCAAAATGTTCATAAACCTTTTCGTAAACAACTTTGAGATTTTCGTCTCTTATTGATTTTTCATCTGTGTCAAGAGCTTCCTTTACCATATCAGTTGCAAAAGCAGAAATTGCATCAAAGATTTCTTCGTTTACAACGATGTGGTCATATTCAAACTTGGGCTTGCCGATTTCATCCTGAATACCCTTGATGAATGTACAAATCTTTTTGATTTCTTCATGAGCAAACATAATTGCATCAAACATAACATCTTCAGGAACTTCGTTTGCGCCTGCTTCAATCATAACAACCTTTGCGAGGCTACCTGCAACAGTGAGGTTGAGGTCGCTCTTTTCGCGCTGTTCAACTGTGGGATTGATAACAAACTCGCCGTCAACAAGACCTACATAAACAGCAGCGATTGGGCCGTTAAAAGGAATATCAGAAATTGAAACTGCAGCTGATGAACCAATCATAGCACAGAACTCAGGAGCATTGTCCTGTTCAACTGACAAAACGGTTGAAACAATTGAAACATCGTTTCTCAAATCCTTTGGGAACAAGGGACGCATAGGTCTGTCAATAACTCTGGCTGTAAGGATTGCATTCTCTGAAGGTCTGCCTTCTCTCTTTAAAAAGCTGCCGGGGATTTTACCAACAGCGTACATTCTTTCCTCATAGTCAATGCTGAGAGGGAAGAAATCTATACCGTCTCTGGGTTTTGCTGATGCAGTTGCAGCAGTAACAACAACTGTATCGCCGTATCTTACTATAACAGAGCCGTTTGCAAGCTCTGCAACCTTGCCAGCTTCAATACTGAGTTTTCTGCCGGCAACTTCTGTTTCAAAAATTCTACTCATAATTTTTCCTCCTTTGTTTAAGAGGTCTACCTTTTTAGCACTTATAAGTATACTTTCGGCAAAAAGCATATTTATAACTGCTAAATGCGTAAACACTCTCAAATTTTTTAATGTTTTTGTATTTTTGCGGAAAATATCCCGCTTTAATTAATTGCTGAAATACGAAATTAAGTCTTTGCCCACAAGAACAAAGACTTAATTGTTTGTATTTTAGTGTCTCAAGCCAAGCTTCTCAACAATAGCACGGTATCTTTCGATATCGTTCTTCATAAGGTAGTTAAGAAAACTTCTTCTAACACCGACCATCTTAAGAAGACCGCGTCTTGAGTGATGGTCTTTCTTATGTGTCTTAAGATGCTCGTTAAGATGATTGATTCTTTCTGTTAAAAGAGCAATCTGTACTTCGGGAGAACCAGTATCTCCTTCGTGTACTGCATAAGTTTTGATGATTTCTTCTTTTCTTTCCTTAAGCATTGTGGTTTCACCTCCAAAAATTTTTAATCCCCGTAAAGCTTGGTATAAGGCGGTGAATCTTCAGCCCTTAAACTAAGCAATAGGTTTACAACGTTTAGTATTATACCATAAGAATAGTGATATGTCAACCATTATTTTAAAAGATTATTCATCTGACTGTAGGTTTGTCAATGATGTGTTACAAAATTAATCAAAAAACTTCGCCATCATTAAGATAAGCTTTGATGTAATCAATCGGAGCTTTCCAGTTAAGAGGACGCATAGGAAACTTGTTGTAGTTATAGTTATGTACCTTTAGTTGTTTTGTAAAATCATCAAATGAATAAAATTTGTGTGTAGCGTAGAAGTATTCATTGTCTTTTCGGTGTGAGCGTTCAACCTTTCCGTTGTGTCTGGGTGTATATACTTTAATTAATTTATGATGAATACCGAGTTGTTTGAGTTTGATTTCAAACATTGTAGGTGTTGGATTTTTTGTGTTTCCGTATGTTTTAGTGAATTCCTGACCGTTATCAGTCTGAATACATTCAATTTTGAAAGGAAACTTTTTAATCAAATGCTCAACAAACATAGCAGAACTGTATGAACTTTGTTCCTGAAAAGCTTCCAAATAACGAAATCTGGAATATTCATCGATAGCAGTATATTGATAAAACTTTTGTCCTTTTGCATCACCGACAATACAGGCAGATGGTACTACTTTAACATCAATCTGTACTCTTTGTCTGGGATAAAGCATTTTTTCGTAAGGCTTTGGAATGTATTTAGGATTAGGCGGTTTAACAGCCATTTGTCCTTGTCTGCGCAAGACACGATAAAGCCCTGTTACAGAGCGAGAATATCCTCTCTGGCGAAGCTTTACCCAAAAGACAACTAAACCCGCATGTGAGTTTCGTTTACGCATATCAGCAATTAGCTTTAGTTCTTGAGCGGTATGTTGATTTGGATGGTGATGTGGTTTGTGTGATTTATCCGCAAGAGATTGCAATGTTCCATCATATCTTTTTCGCCAACGATAAACATATTGGCGATTTACTTTGTAGCGAATTGCAGCTTTAGTTACACCATGTTTAAAAGAATATTTAATTAGTGCTTGCC
>JAZRJT010000023.1:0-8183 GCA_045645905.1 Clostridia bacterium | reverse complement strand
TGAAAGATGTGTAATACACGGAACCCAGCTGAAATCTTTGGATGATTTGCCGTTTCCTTACTCTGATAACGATTTAAAGAATGTTGTCAAAGGCGAGAAGTTGGTGTATTACGAAACAAGCCGTGGTTGTCCTTTTAACTGTGCATATTGTCTTTCGTCTGTTGATTGCGGTGTAAGATTTTTGAGTATTGACCGTGTCAAGACAGAATTAAAGCACTTTGTTGATGCGGGAGTAATGACGGTAAAATTTGTTGACCGAACATTCAATGCAGATAAATCACGAGCCATTGAAATATGGGAATACATACTCAGCCTGTCTGGTGATACTTGCTTTCATTTTGAAATAGGCGCCGACCTTTTGGATGACAAGGCGATTGAGATACTAAAAAAAGCACCAAAGGGCAAGTTCCAATTTGAAATAGGTGTGCAAAGTACAAATCCCAAAACTATTGCAGAAATCAGCAGAACAATGAATTTTAATACTTTAAGCCGAAATGTTACAGAACTTAAAGAAAATACAAACGTGTCACTACATCTTGATTTGATTGCGGGGCTTCCTTATGAGGACTATAATTCCTTTAAAAATTCTTTTAATGATGTATATAATTTATCACCTGATGTACTGCAACTGGGCTTTTTAAAACTTTTAAAAGGGTCTCAATTGCGTAAAAATATTAATAAATACGAAATTGTTTTTAATGTATATGCTCCTTATAATGTTTTTTCATCACACTGGCTGTCTTACGAAGAAATAATCAAATTGAAAGCAGTGGAGGATGTACTGGAAAGATATTTTAATTCGGGAAGATTTGTCCAAACTTTAAGTGTTGCCGTACAACTTTTTGATACACCATTTGATTTTTATTGCAGGTTGTCTGAGTTCTGGGGTGTAAAAGGACTGATTGGACAAGGTGTAAAAAGGATAACGCTTTATCAGCTTCTATATGACTTTTTATGTAAAGAACTATCAGAACAAGATGTAAATAAGGTTGTTGTCGAAATGAAAAAGGATTTTGCTTTGTGGCACTCAAACGGCGTTGGCACACCGGATTGGTATAGAAGGTAAAAAAACAGCAGACGGTTTAAAATCGTCTGCTGTTTATATATATAAGATTATTGCCTGCTGTTTAAAAAAACTTTAAGCTTTTCAAAACTTTCATCGCTTATAACGTGCTCGATTTTACAACTGTCTTCAAAGGCGGTTTCTTTGCTTACTCCAAGGTGGATAAGTGCCGATGCAATAATGTGATGACGTTCAAATACTTTTTCGGCAATGGCAAGGCCTTCGTCTGTAAGTGAAATGCCACCTGATTCATCAATGGTAATATAGCCTTTTTCGCGAAAACTCTTCATAGCTACAGAAACACTTGCCTTTGTAAAGGAAAGTTCGTGTGCTACGTCAATACTGCGGACAAAGCCTGTTTTCTTTTTTAGCATAAAAATAGCTTCAAGATAGTTTTCGGCGGATTCGTTTATTTTCATATAACATATACCTCAAGTGTATTTTCTTATATTATATCAAACATAAAAGGATTTGTCAAATCTGCAAAATAGGCAGAAGACAAATCCTTAATAATTGAAATATTCAGATTCTGTAGAAGTTATCCAGAACTTCACATAATGTTATGGGATATACCTGATTATCTGCAAGCCATATGCAACACATACGGGCTTCTTCACGTGTGAAGAAAAGATTTTCAGCTGTTCCGTAATCTTCGGCGTCATTTTGTGATATTGCAAAAATTCCAAAAGCTCTGGGGTTTTCAGAGTTTTTATATATTACATAATAGTCAATCCCCTCGACCGATGTAATGAGTTCACGATTTTCACATTGATTCATACGAATCTCCTCCTGCGTATACAAAATATATTTTAATTTTATAATGAACCGAATTTCATTAATATAGTAAGTTTTCGACATAATTCTACATTTAATGCAAAGCCTTGAAAATACGTAAATAACAGGGATTACAAATGTTTCTTCTTGAAAAATGTAAAATATTATGTTAACCTAAAAATAAAAAACATATAAAGGAGGACATAAAATGCATAATTTATTAAAAGTGATGAATAAAATGTCACCCGAGGCGGCAAAATTGATTTTTTATGGTTTAAAGCTTGCCACGGGAGTACTTGTAATAGGTTTTGCTGCATACAAATATAATCAGTTGTATATAGGCAGTTATGAAGCGGGCATTATTTGTATTGAAACGGTAAAAGCTGCTTTTAGTCTGTTTGTTCAGTTTATATTAGGTGGAATTATTCTTGATTGCGCTAGGAAAAGCGGAAAAAATTAATTTAAAAAAGCAATACTTGACGATTTTGGTATTTTGTAGTATTCTATATAAATGTGGCATTAAAAGGAATTGCTAATTTGATATAATACAAGGAGGCGTCGCTTTGAAGAACAACGGAAAAAAATTCTTACAAGGTGCGTTGATATTGGCAGGGGCAAATCTGCTGGTAAAAATAATAGGTGCACTGTTTAAAGTACCTCTTCGCGAGCTTGTGGGCGATGACGGAATGGGTATCTTTAATGTTGCGTACCAGATATATACTTTTATGTTTATAATTGCAACAGCAGGATTTCCTATTGCGGTTTCCAAAATGGTTGCTGAAAGTATTGCAAATAATGATGAATATGATGCAAAACGAGTTTTTCAGACAGCTGCAATTTTACTTGGAATTATTGGTATAGTGGGAAGCACGGTGCTATATACTTTTGCGGATAGTCTTGCGGCTTTTTTGGGAAATGAAGATTCGGCTATCGGCATCAGGGTAATTGCACCTGCAGTATTTTTTGTTTCGCTGCTTTCTGCTTATCGGGGATATTTTCAGGGCAGACAGAATATGTATCCCACGGCTGCCTCTGAGGTCGTTGAAGCGGCTGCAAAATTGCTTCTTGGTATTGTTGCAGCATCTGCAATTATGGGAATGAAGTTTACTGTTTATGCACCGGGAACAAGCCTTCCTGAAAATGTTTTTTCTTCTCACGAACGTACGATATATTCTGCAACGGGTGCCATTTTTGGCGTTACAGCGGGTACTTTCCTTGCACTGTTGCTTATGATAATTATTTACAGTTGCAAGAAAAAAAGGGTAAAGCCGAATTCAGGTCAGCAAATACGGCCAAGAAGGGATATACTGAAAAATCTTATACTGATTGCAATTCCAATTACCATTGGTGCATCGGTATCGAGTCTTACCAGCCTTGTAGACCTTGCTACAATTATGAACAGGCTTGTGGTAAATCCCGATGTGTTTGACTCATATTCGCATCTTTTTTCTGAGGGCACAGAGTTTTGGGCAATGGCGGCCGAAGAAGGCTGGGAGGGAATTACTATGCTTCAGAAACAAGCAAATTCCCTTTATGGACTGTACACAGGTCAGGCACAGACAATGTTTAATCTGCCGCTTACAATTGTGGTGGGGCTTAGTATGAGTATTGTTCCTGCCATTTCAACTGCACTTGCCGAAAAAAAACCGGGTGAGGCGGGTTTAATGACATCTAGTATTCTTAGGATAACAATGCTTTTTGCTCTTCCGTGTGCTGTTGGATTTTATGTTTTGTCAAGTCCTATTCTGTTGGTTTTATACAGCGATGCCAATGCCGGTGAGTTGCTTCAAAAGCTGGCTTTTGCAGTGCCGTTTGTCGCATTTGTATCGGTAAGTAATTCTGTGCTTCAGTCGTATGGAAAGGTTTATTATCCGGTAGTAAATATGTTGGTTGGCGGTATAGTGAAGGTGCTGATGAATTACACCCTTATTCCCATTTGGGGCATTGATGCGGCTCCGGTTGCAACCACCGCTTGTTATGGTATAATTGCGCTGCTTAACTGTTTTTGTATAGTCTTTATACTTAAAGTCAGGATTAATGTTGTTGATATGCTTATAAAACCACTGTGTGCAGCTTTGGTTATGGGTGCTGTGACAGTTACGTTTTATAATATGATATCGAACTTGATACCGGGGTCAAGACTGATAACCCTTTGCTCTATTGCAGTTGGTGCGGTTGTATATCTTGGTGCTGTTTTGGTGATAAAAGGTGTTAAACGTGAGGATGTCCTTAATATGCCTATGGGCGAAAAAATTGCAGGAATTCTCACGAAATATAAATTACTATAAGGTGAATTACAGGAGAGAAATATGGAAAAGAATTATACCTATGAAGATTTATTGGATATAGTTAAAACCTTGCGCAGTGATGGTGGTTGCCCTTGGGATATGGAACAGACGCATCAAAGCATCAAACATGATATTATTGAGGAAGGCTATGAACTGATTGAGGAGCTTGATGGTGAAAACTGGGAAAAGGTTGCGGATGAAAGCGGTGACCTTTTGCTCCAAATTGTATTTCATGCACAAATAGGCAAAGAAAACGGCGAATATAATATAGATGACGTAATAAATGCTGTTTGTCGCAAGCTGGTACATCGGCATCCTCATGTCTTTGGTGATACAAAGGTAAAAGATTCTGACGAAGTTCTTGCAAACTGGGCACAGATTAAACGCAATGACCGTGGACAGAAAACTCTTACTCAGGATATGGCAGAGGTTTCAAAATATCTGCCGGCACTTATGCGTACCGAAAAAATTCAGAGCAAGGCAGAAAAGGGTGGTTATGTTTTCAGCGATCCCATTTTTGCGGCTGACAGTATCACCAATATGATGAATGTTATGTTATCGGGCAGCGATGCCGGAGTTGCCGAAAAATATATCGGAAAAATGCTTTTTGAAATTGTTGCAGTTGCAAAAAGAATGGGTGTTGATGCAGAAACTGCTCTTAGCAAGCACACAGAATCTTTTATTCAGGAATTTTCAAAATACGAGGGCTAAATATATGAGATTAGATAAATATTTAAAGGTTTCGCGACTGATAAAACGAAGAACAGTTGCAAACGAAGCCTGTGACGGCGGCAGAGTTGCAGTAAACGGTAAGGTTGTAAAGGCTTCATATGATGTGAAAATCGGCGATGTTATCGAAATAACCTTCGGCAGCAAAACCCTTGCTGTGCGTGTTACAGATGTTCGTGAGCAGGTGGGAAAGAGTGATGCGGCAACGCTGTATGAAGCTATACAGTAATACTGTTGGAAAGAGGTGAGAAATTTCACCTCTTTTTTGTGTTTTTTAACGGAAAAACGCTTGACAAATTGGTTAAAATTTATTAAAATTGTAAATGTATATATTTTATATGAAATAATTCTATATACAGTTCTTTTATGTATTTCTATAAAGTAAGATTGCCTTTTTTAAAAGGCGTTAAACTGGCGAAAACGCAGATATATAATCTATGATTTATACGTCAAATATCGATTGAGGAGGTGTAGTAATATGGACGGAATACAAATTGCAATTCTTTTGGCTGTTGTGGTTGTTGTTGCCCTGATAGGGATGTTTTTGGCATTCAGATTTGGATATTCATACCGCAGAAAAGTTGCTGAAATGAAGGTTGGCAGCGCCGAAGAAGAAGCAAAGAAGATTATTGAAAATGCAAAATCAAAAGCAGTTAAAGATGCAGAACATGCAAAGAAAGAAAAACTTTTAGAAGCTAAAGAAGAAATACATAAAGAACGCAACGAGCTTGATAAGGAAATAAAAGAACGTAGAAACGAAATTCAGCGTCAGGAGCGTCGAATTCAGCAGAAGGAGGATGCTATTGACAAAAAAAATCAGGTTCTTGAGAAAAAAGAAGAACAGGTTCAGGAAAAACTGAGTGAGGTTGATGAACTGAAGGAAGAAGTTGAAAAGGTTAAGAAACTTCAGATGTCACAGCTTGAAAAGATGGCTGAGCTTTCGGTTGCTGAGGCAAAAGATTTGCTTCTTAAGCAGGTTGAAATAGATGCAAGACACGATGCAGCTGTTCTTATTAAAAGCATTGAAGACCAGGCTAAAGAAGAGGCCGATATGAAAGCCCGCAATATTATAACAGGTGCAATTCAGCGTTGTGCTGCTGACCATGTGGCTGAAACCACTGTTTCGGTTGTTCAGCTTCCCAATGATGAGATGAAGGGCAGAATTATCGGACGTGAAGGCAGAAATATTCGCTCAATTGAGACTCTTACGGGTGTAGATTTAATTATTGATGACACTCCCGAGGCAGTTATTCTTTCAGGGTTTGACCCTGTAAGACGTGAGATTGCAAGACTTTCTCTTGAAAAGCTTATCGTTGATGGAAGAATTCATCCGGGTCGTATTGAAGAAACTGTTGAGAAATCAAGGCGCGAGGTTGAAACTATCATCAAGCAGGAGGGCGAACAGGCAACATTTGACACAGGTGTTCATGGTCTTCATCCCGAGCTTATTAAGCTTCTTGGTCGTCTTAAATACCGTACAAGTTACGGACAGAATGTTCTCAAACATTCAATCGAGGTTGCTCACCTTGCCGGTCTTATGGCGGCAGAACTTGGTGCCGATGTTGCACTTGCTAAACGTGCAGGTCTTCTCCACGATATTGGTAAGGCAATTGACCATGAGGTTGAGGGTTCTCACGTAACAATTGGTGCCGATGTTGCTAAAAAGTACAAAGAAAACGACAAAGTTGTTCATGCTATTATGGCACATCACGGTGATGTTGAACCCAATTCATTGGCTGCTTGTCTTGTTCAGGCGGCAGACACAATTTCTGCAGCACGTACAGGCGCAAGACGTGAAAACGTTGAATCATATATCAAGAGACTTGAAGCTCTTGAAGAAATTGCAAATTCATTCAATGGAGTTGAAAAATCCTTTGCAATTCAGGCAGGTCGTGAAGTCAGAATTATGGTTAAGCCTGATCACGTGAATGATGATGAAACAATCCTTCTTGCCAAGGATATTGTTAAAAAGATTGAAAGCACTATGGAGTATCCCGGACAGATTAAAGTTAATGTTATCCGTGAACTCAGAACAGTTGAATACGCAAAATAAGGAGCCTTTGCTCCCACACAGAAAAGGCTGCTACGGCAGCCTTTTCTGCATAATAAGCTGAAATAAAGAATACTCTAAGATGGGGTGAAAAAGATGAAAATATGTCCGTTTTGTCAAAGTCAAAATCCTGACAGTGCAGTTTTGTGTACCGAATGTATGAATTCTATTGGCGGTATTAAGCCTGAACCTGAAAATCATAGCGATGAAATTCTAAATGCTCTTTTACGAAAAGAAGAACGAAAAGAAAAACGTCAAATTATTATTGAACGTATAGCTTTGATTATATATTTTGCGGTATCTATTCTGGCATATTTGTTTGTCATTATAAATAAGGGAGCCTTTTATCCGCTTATTTTTGTTACCTTGTTGTTTGGGTTGATGTATTATTTGTGTGTGTTTAAGCCACGGTTTTTATTTATGCTTGAGCATATATCCTGTATTGACAATATAGATGATGTGGAAATTTCTGACTGGTACTTTATTTCAAATAAAATCGGCGGTTTTTGTTGTCTTTTAATTGGTATCGGGCTTGCAATTTATACGTGTATTAAAAGTATATAATGCTTAAAGGTTTTAATTAAACAGAGAGGAAATAAAATTCTATGAGAATTCTTACGGTAGGAGATATTGTTGCGTCCGATGGACGTGAATTTATATATAATAATTTAGGCAGAATAAAAAATAAATATAAAATTGATTACTGCATAGCAAACGGTGAAAATGCGGCTAACACAAACGGCATAACGGTAGATATTGCCAATACCTTGCTGAGATGTGGTGTTGATGTTATAACGCTTGGTAACCACACATTTGCAAATAAGGAATATAGTCAGGTGCTTACCGACTTTCCACGTGTGATAAGACCAATCAATTATCCGTCTGAAACCGAAGGATGCGGATATTATATTGATGATTTGGGATATATAAGAATAGGCGTTATTAATGCAATTGGCAGGCTTAATATGGAGCCTGTTGACTGCCCCTTCCGTGCTACTGAAAAGGCTTTGCGCGAAATGGAAGGTAAGGCTGACTTAATACTGATTGATTTTCATGCAGAAACCACAAGCGAAAAGCTTGCCTTTGGTAATTATTTTGATGGCAAGGTTGCAGCGGTGTTTGGTACGCATACCCATGTCCAGACGGCCGATGCACATATTCTTCCCAATGGAACTGCATATATCAGTGATATTGGTATGACAGGGGTACGTGATTCAATTCTTGGTGTGAAAAAAGAGATAATTATGGACTTATATTATACCCGAAAGAAATTCAGATT